>DATDKB010000223.1:0-5118 GCA_036520255.1 Rubrobacter sp.
TGATCCTTGGGGTCCAGAGCACCCCGACAACGGTGCTCGTGGGCGCTTTGCTGCTGGTTATAGGCGGAGGATGGATGGCCTGGAGCGCCCTGCGCAGGCCCTCGACCGAAACCGTTGATGTCGGAGTCCAACCGAGGGTGCAATAACCAACCCTCTGATCCCCGTGCTCACCCACTGATGGAAGGACTTCGCGGTATGGAAATGACGCCGACAACAAACGCCGATACCCGACGCACGGCACGCCGCGGGCTAGCCATCTACTTCGCCATCGTGGTTTTTTCACGGCCCCGATTCAGGCACTCATCATCTATCTCGATCTGGATGGTGGCGCGAACGGTATAGTCGCGTGGCTTGTCTTGCTCACGGGATTGATGTTTGTGCCGACAATCGCCTCGGTAGCGGCGCGCCTTCTCCTGAAAGAAGGCTTCGCGGATGTCTCGTTTCGCTTTGGAGGCCGCCGGGGTCGCACCGCGATCATGCTGGCGCTTGTTTTTCCGCTGCTCATCCGGCACAAAGAAGGCTTCGAGACCGCGGCGGCCGCGGGAGATCCGGTAGACGACACGCTCCGCCTGCCGCTCGTCTACGGGGGAGAGACCGTGGGCGGACTAATCCTCGGGCTACGTGCCGGAGAGGAAAGCTTCTCGCCCGAAGAGAATCAACTTTTCGAGGACCTCGCGCATCAGGTCGGCGTCGCGGCGCATGCCACCCTTCTGAGCAACGAGGCCGTAGCCCTCTCCGCCGACTTGCAGCGTTCCCGCGAGCGGCTGGTGAGCGCGCGTGAGGAAGAGCGGCGCAGGCTCAGGCGAGACCTGCACGACGGGCTCGGTCCGCAGCTCGCCAGCTTGACGATGACGGCCGAGGCCGCGCGTGACCTCATCGCGACAGATCCCGCCCGCGCCGAAGAGCTGCTCGGCGGCGTGATGGAGCGCGCCTAGGACGCCGTCTCAGACGTGCGCCGCCTCGTCTACGGGCTCAGGCCTCCCGCACTCGACGCCCTTGGCCTTCTGGCGGCGCTTCGGACGCACGCCGACCATCAAAACGATGGCGGCACCAGGGTGACGGTCAAGGCTCCGGATGCGCTGCCGCCCCTGCCCGCCGCCGTCGAGGTCGCCGTCTACCGCATCGTAATGGAGGCCCTGAACAACGTGGTGCGGCACTCGGACGCCAGCAACTGCGAGGTCCGCCTCTCCCTGGACGACGAACCGGGGATGTTGACGTTAGAGGTACACGACGACGGAAGGGGGATCGAGGCGGACCACAAGTCAGGCGTGGGCCTGTCTTCGATGCGCGAGCGGGCCGAAGAGCTCGGCGGCACTTGCGTGGTCGAAGCCGTACCGTCGGACGGCACGCGCGTGTTGGCGCGATTGCCTTGCGCGCAAGCCGGCGCGTACGAGAACGGTGGGGAGGAAGCCTAGCATTGGAGCAGATCCGCGTGCTCATCGCCGACAACCATCCCCACTTCCGCGATGGGTTGCGCGCCCTGTTTCTCTCCGCGGCCGACCTCGAGGTCGTCGGCGAGGCAGAAGACGGCAGAGAGGCCATCTCGCTCGCCGCTGATCTTCAACCCGACGTCATCCTCATGGACCTTGGCATGCCCGAAGTCAACGGCATCGAGGCCACACGCGCGATACTCCGCACCAGCCCCCACATAAGCGTCCTCGTCGTAAGCATGCAGGAGGACGACGACTCGGTCTTCGCCGCTTTACAGGCGGGGGCGCGCGGCTACCTGCTAAAGGGCGCCCTCAAGGCCGAGATACTGCGTTCGATCCGGGCCGTCTCGAGCGGCGAGGCGATCTTCGGTCCGGCCATAGCCCGCAGGCTCATGCAGTACTTCTCCAACCCGCACCCGGCCGCGCCGCCCGACGCCTTCCCCGAGCTCACCGAGCGCGAGCACGAGATCCTGGAGCTCATAGCCCGCCACGAGACGAACCCCGAGATCGCGAAGCGCCTCTACCTGAGCCCCAAGACCGTCCGCAAGCACGTCTCGAACATCTTCACCAAGCTGCAGGTCGCAGACCGCGCCCAGGCCATCATCCGCGCCCGCGAGGCGGGGTTGGGAAGGGACGCGAGGTCGTGACCGGCACCCGCGGCGAAGGCCCGCCTCCCCTTACTGTCGTCGTGGGATGGCGTCTCCGGCCGGTACTTCCAGGTGTTCCGCCGGACGGACGGCGAGCAAGTAGATCAGGCCGACTCCGAGCACCACGACGGTGCCAAGCAGTACGCTGTAGTTCTCATACCACGGCACGCCCGGCGTGCGCGGCCAGGCCAGGTTGATGGCGGCCGCGACACCGTAGACGAGGGCTGCCACGTTGACGATCATCCCGAAGCCACCGAGGGTCCACTTCCCCGCAGGCCTCCAGCCGCGCAGGCGCGCGACGAGTGCGGCGAAAATCACGAGCTGGAAGGCCACGTATATAGCCAGGACGGCGAAGGAGATGATCAGGGTAAGCGCGTTCGGGGAGGAGCCGAACAGCAGGACTACGAGGACCGGGATGATCGCCGCCGCAGCGGTTGCGAACGGCGGGATGTGCAGCCTGTCGTTGAAGCGGCCAAGGATGCCACTACCGGTGATCATCCGGTCGCGGGCGTAGGCGTAGATCATGCGACTCGCCGCCGCCTGCAGGCTTAAAGTGCAGGAGAGGAACGCGATGAGGGCGATAACGAGGGCGACCTTGGAGCCGATGCCGCCGAAGGCGTCGTTTAAGACGGCCCCAATGGGGTCGGTGTTGTCCCCCGAGACGACGGCCCCGATATCCCCAACGGCGAGAATGAAACCGAGCATGCTTAATATGGCCATGGACCCGCCGATGAGGATCGTCAGCACCGTGGCCCTGGGAACGCTGCGGCTGGCGTTGGGGACCTCCTCGGCGAGGTCGCCGCACGCCTCGAAGCCGAAGAACAGGAAGACGGCGCCGAGCCCGGCGGCCAGAAACGCGGCGAGGTACGAGCCGTCGCCCTCGGTCCCGAACGTATCGAAGACCACGCTAAAAGGATTGTTGCGGTCGAACAGGGTCAGGTAAAGACCGATTCCGGCAACCCCGATTATCTCGGCCGCGAAACCGGCGGTCACCGCGCGAGAGAGGTTCCTGGTACCCGAGAAGTTGATGCCCGCGGCGATGGCCAGTAACACGAACGCCACGAAGATATCCCAGCCAGGGGTGGCCTCCACGCCGAAGAGCGCGGCGGCGAACTGCCCTGCGCCGTAGGCGACCCCGGCGATGGTGATGAGGAGAGCCCACGCGTACACCCAGCCGGTGATCCAGGCGTAGTGCCTGCCCCACAGCCTCAAGGCCCACGGGTAAGGGCCGCCTGCTATGGGATACTGGGAGAGCACCTCGGCGAAGACGAGCGCCACGAGGAGCTGTCCGGCCATGGCTATGGGATAAGTCCAGATCGCCGCCGCCCCGCCGATGGCGACCACGAAGGCGAACAGCGTGTAGACGCCAACGAGCGGCGAGAGGTACGTGAACCCGAGCGAGAAGTTGGCCGCCAGGCTCATCGTGCGCGAGAAGTGGGATTTGTAGCCGAGCGCCTCGAGCTGGCGAGCGTCTTCGTCGAGGTTCTCGTCGCCCCGCATCGTACCGCCCCCTGGTGCCTGGGTTTCGCTCATCTGCCTATCCTTTCGGTATGGTGGGGACAGCGACTACCCCGCGAGCTTGAACACGAAATCGAACTCCGTGCCACCTTTTCGCGAACGCAACCGCATCTCGCCCCTGGCGCGCTTGTAAGCGCCGGTGCCGCCTGTGATGGCGAGCACGCTGTCACGGTCGTCGTAGAAAGGCCCGTCGACGGTGATCTGGCCGTCGTGCAAAGATGTCGTCCAGGCGCACTCGTAGCTCTTTCCGGCCTCTACCCGTATGCAGCGACCGAGGTCTGTGCCCACGCTCTTCTTGTCTTGCTTATCGAATACTTTGTTATGGAAAGTCAGAACGTCCCCGGTGCTGTCACCCTCCTTGCCGACATCGACCGTCGTGTCCGTGTCGGCGTGTTCGATGAAGTGGATCGTACGGGTCGACCCCCCGGTCGGACTTCCAGCCAAGCTCCCGCCCGAACTTTCGCCGCAACCGCAAGCCAGACCCACCGTCAGCGTCGCACCGCCAACAGCCGCCAAGACCCTCAACCCCTTTATCTCATCCTCCTGCTCGGCCCGCGGGACCGGAAAGCGTCGCCTTCCTGGTGATCGCGGCCAGCGGCGGGCTCCCTGGTGGATACGAGATCACCCCTTTACAGCACCCTACACAAATTCGATAACCCTTTACCCTTACAGTGAACTCCATGCTAGCCAAGCTACAAGAGCGAGTCAAGCCTGATTTGCGGGCCTGGTCTTCGCGGGGTGGTCAAAGTCAGGCCACTGTGCCCGGGCCGACCATGACGGCATCCTACCGTCGGTCTCTTATTCGAAGAAATCCGCCCGCGAAAGTTTCATCAAGTACACAGGACCTTCCAGGGTATCCGCGGACTTGAAGTGTCTGAACCCTACTTTCTCGTACGCCCTGATGGCGGCCCCGTTCTCTGGCTCGGGGTCGATTATGCAGACGTTGATGAGGGTATCGGCGAAGACGATTTTCTCGATAAAACGCCGGATGATGAGCGGGCCGAAACCCTTGTACAGTAAGTCTGCTTCTCCGATGAAAAGGTCTATCCCTGCGGAGTCTTTGAGGTTGACCAACCGTTCGTACTCTTCGTTGTCGGAGACCCGGTACGACTGGATGTGGCCGACGGGCCGGTCTTCGTAGAGGATCAGGTACGGTTCGACCGGCTCCTTTCCTTCTATATAGGCGGAATACTTCTCCGATACCTCCTCGATGGTGCCCGTGTCCTCGTACCACCACCGGGCGACGTGCGGAGTGTGAAGCCAGCGGTGGATCATGGGCAGCTCGGAGTTCTGCAGCCGCCGAAATCCAATCATGGTGGAATCCACTCGGAGCGCCTAGTACCGGCAGCGCTCGACCGCTTTCCCGAGCTTCGCCCTGGCGTCCAAGCGAAGGACGGGACCGTGGCCCATCACGACCGTGGCAAACCTTTCGCCGAGTAGCTTCTGAGCCGAGCGTCTCGCCATCTGTGGGTCCGTGCACAAGACCTTACGGACGCCGACCCGGACCTTGCGGGGCAGACACC
>DATDKB010000224.1:0-6267 GCA_036520255.1 Rubrobacter sp.
CGAGCCGTCCAGCCGGTACTCGGGGTGCGAGCGCAGGAACTCTTCGACCGAGTCGACGTTCCATCCGACGATGACCTCCGTCGCGTCCCCGTCGAAGCGCGTGCAAATACGGGCCTCCCTCCTGACGCTGCGCCGGATGTACTCCCACGAGGTCTCGCCGGCCCGGCGCTCCAGCCGCTCGGTGTAGACGAACCGGCCCGTGCTCCGGTCCCTTACCATCAAAAGGTCCAACCTCAGCCCTCCGGGGGGTCCAACGCCGCCAGGCGCTCCAGCAACCCGGCCTCTTCCCACGTCCACCGACCCTCACCCTCCGAAACCCCGAACGGCGGCGCGCTCGACCACATATTACCCGTTCCGGCCGCAGCGTATCCGCCGCAGGCGAGCACGCCCCCACCCTCGACCAGCGCAAGATGACTACGGTGAATCATCCGCCCGTCCCGCTCCTCGATGCCACCGACCCTCCAGGTGGCCCGGACGTCCAGCCCTCCCACAGCCTCGCCGAGCAACCGGCGCAACATCCAGACGGTCCTTGCGGCGCGGGCGTCCGCGAAGTTCGCCGCCGCGTACAGCGCCGCGAGGAGGTCTTGCGCCTCCCCGCTCTCGACGGGGGCGGCGGGGAGATCCAAACTCGTGCCGAAGTCCTCCGAGCGAGCCTGCAGCCTCTCCCTATGGGCGGCGATCGCGAGCCGTCCCAGGTCGCCCGCACCTACCACGAAGACGATGGTTAGGGCGCCCGCCTCCAGACCCAGGTTTTCCGCGCCCTCGGTGTCGAGGACTTCGGTCGCGACCCTTAGCTCGGGTTGTACGCCCTGCTGCCAGTCGCGGGAGCCTGCGGCGAGCGCCCTTCGACCGAGGGCGTCGGCGTCACCAGGCCACGAGGCGAGGGGGGGCAGGTCCTCCTCCTCGATGAGGCCATCCTCCGCCGCGGCGTGCGCCCCCGACTCACAGAGCCTCCCGAATCCGGCTTCGCTGACGGAGGGCAGGCGCGAGCCAGTCTCCGGGAGGTCGCGCAGCATCCAGTTCGCAAGTTCCCGCGCGATCATGCTGAGGTTCTCTGACCTCGTACCGGCGACGAGGAGCAGGCCTCGCATCGGAGATGATAGAAGGTCCGGTGCCACGTGCGTCGTCGAGACCGCGATCCATCCGAATCCTTCCGGCGAGGCGGCGGCGTAGACGGGATTTTCGACGCCGGGGAGTCGGGTGGCGGGAAGAGCGCGTTCGAAGGCCGCGTCGTCGGGGGCATAGAGGACTACTTCAGCCTCCTCGCCCTCGCCGCGCCACTCGAATTCGGCAGCGTGTTCGGCCACGGGGGTCCTTACTCTACCAGGATCAGGGGTTCGCCCGGCCTTACCGTCTGCCCGGCCTCGACGCGAACCTCGGCGACGGTGCCCGCCTTCTGGGAGCGGACCTCGCTTTCCATCTTCATCGCCTCCAGAATGCATACGGGTTCGTCCGCCTCGACCTCCTGTCCCTCCTCGACGAGCACCTTGACGATGGTCCCCTGCATCGGCGCTGCAATTGCACCCCCGCTCGCCGAAGCCCTGCGCGTCTCGCCCCGCTTGCGCCGCGGGGGCCCGCCTTCGCCGGGCGCAACCCCTTCATCGAACACCTTTACCTGGAAGAGCCTGCCGTTCACCTCGACCTCGACCTCCCGGACGTTCTTCTCGGGGACCGTGATCGTCTGGTGCGTAGGAGAAGATTGTACCTCCAAACTCTCCATCCGTTCGGCTACGAAGCCCGTCGAGTAGTCTCCCGAGACGAAGGCTTCGTCGGCCAGGATCGCGCAGAAGAAGGGCAGCGTCGTGGAGATCCCCTCCACCCTGAACTCCGCGAGCGCCCGCCCGAGCCGCGCGAGCGCCTCCTCCCTGTCGACCCCGCGGACGATGAGCTTGGCGAACAGCGGATCGTAGGCCTCCGCCACGACGCCTGGATCGCGCAGCGAAGAGTCTACCCTCACCCCCGGCCCTCCGGGCTCCTCGTAGACGGTTACGACACCAGGACTCGGGACGAAGTCGCGCGCGGCGTCCTCAGCGTTCAGGCGCACCTCGATGGCGTGGCCGCGCCACGAGATATCTCCTTGCGAAAAGGGGAGTTCCTCACCGGCGGCCACACGGACGCCCGTCTTTACGATGTCTATCCCCGTTACTTCCTCCGTCACGGGGTGCTCGACCTGGACGCGGGTGTTCATCTCCAGAAAGTAGAATCCGCCTTCGGCTTCGCTTCTTTCAACGAGGAACTCGACGGTGCCGACGTTATCGTAGGCTATGGCCTCGGCGGCGGCGAGGGCGGCGTTGCCCATCGCCTCGCGCACCTGCGGGTCTATGGCGGGGCTGGGACACTCTTCGAGGAGTTTTTGATGCCGGCGCTGTATCGAGCAATCTCTCTCTCCGAGGTGGACGGCGTTCCCGTGCTTGTCCCGTACAACCTGTATCTCGATGTGGCGGGGTGCCCGGAGGTACTTCTCGATGTAGACCGAGCCGTCCCCGAAGTACGCCTCGCCCTCCCTGCTCGCCCGTGAGAAGGCGTTCTCGGCTTCGGATTCGTCGCGGGCGACGGCGAAGCCCTTGCCACCCCCGCCGGCCGAGGCCTTTACGGCCACCGGGAAGCCGTGCTCCTCGCCGAAGAGACGGACCTCTTTGGCGGAGCCGACGTAGTCTTGCGTGCCTGGAACCATGGGGACGCCGGCCTTCGCCATGATCCGCCGCGACTCCACCTTGCTTCCCATCGCCTCAATGGCTTCAGGGTGGGGCCCGATCCACACCAGCCCCGCTTCCTCCACCGCCCGCGCGAAGGACGCGCTCTCGGCCAGAAAGCCGTACCCCGGGTGTACCGCCTCGGCCCCGCTCTTGCGGGCCGCCTCCATCAGGCGTCCCACGTTCAGATAACTCTCAGACGCTGGCGTCGGACCGATGTGGTAGGCCTCGTCGGCAACACGCGTATGCAGAGCTTCTCTGTCGGCGTCGGAGTAGACGGCGACGCTCGCTATCCCCATCTCGCGCAAAGCGCGCACGATGCGGACGCAGATCTCACCGCGGTTTGCGATCAGAACCTTGCCAAACACCTACGCGATGCCCTCCCGCCTCGAGTAGGACCACAGCGAGCCCTCCAGCTTCATGCCTGGCTCGACCTCGTGCCCCAGAAGGCCGGCCAGCCGCCACCGGCTACGTCCCAGGGGGGTCGAGCCTTCTGGCTCTCTTTCCGACAGCGACCCCAACGCCGCCACGATGGCCGCCGCTTCCTCCGGGGTCGGCGAGGGTTGGACCTTTATGGGTAGCGGAAACCTTCCAGCCCCCCGGTTGCCGTCAGGCATTCTCCACCGGCCAGAGATCTAAAGTATTTTCGTTGAATGCTGACTGCTTAGTGCTTACAGCTATCAAAGCGGGATGTTTCCGTGCTTGCGTGGGGGACGGTCGGGGCGCTTGGTCCGGATCATCTGCAGGGCTCTTATGAGATAGGGCCGCGTCTCGCGTGGGTCTATAATGTCGTCTATAAAGCCCATTTCCGCGGCGACCATCGGGTTGTTGAACTGCTCCTCGTAGCCTTCGATCAGTTCCTCGCGTTTCGCCTCGGGGTCTTCGGAGTTCGAGATCTCACGGCGGAAGATGATGCCGACCGCGGCAGACGCGCCCATGACCGCGATCTCACCCGTCGGCCACGAGACGTTGACGTCGGCCCCGATGTGCTTGGAACACATAACGTCGTAAGCCCCGCCGTAAGCCTTCCTCGTGATGACCGTCATCTTGGGCACCGTCGCCTCCGAGAAGGCATAGAGTAACTTGGCCCCGTGACGGATTATGCCTCCCCACTCCTGATCCGTTCCTGGCATGAAGCCGGGCACATCCACGAACGTGAGAAGCGGGATATTGAAGGCGTCGCAGAAGCGGACGAACCGCGCGCCCTTCACGCTCGCGTTAATGTCGAGCGTACCCGCCAGCACGGATGGCTGGTTTCCGACCACGCCGATGGCGCGCCCGTCGAGCCTGGCGAAGCCGACGACGAGGTTCTGGGCCCAGCCCTCCTGCACCTCGAAGAACTCACCGTCGTCCACCACGCCTTCTACGGCGCCGCGGATGTCGTAGGGACGCTGGGGGAGGTTCGGGATCAGGGCCGCAAGGTCCTCATCCATCCTCTCGGGGTCGTCCGTAGGTCGGAAGTAGGGCGCGCTCTCCAGGTTGTTCTCGGGGAGGAACGAGAGCAGATAGCGCACGTCGTCGAAGCAGGTCTCTTCGTCGGGGGCCGAGAAGTGGGCGACGCCTGACCTGGTGTTATGGGTCGCGGCGCCGCCCAGGTCCTCGAAGGTCACGTCCTCGCCGGTGACGTTCTTTATCACGTCCGGACCCGTGATGAACATGTGGCTCGTCCCCTCGACCATGAACACGAAGTCCGTGATCGCCGGCGAGTACACCGCGCCCCCGGCGCACGGCCCGACGATCACGGATATCTGAGGCACCACCCCCGAGGCGAGCACGTTGCGGTGGAAGATGTCCGCGTAGCCGGCCAGGGAAACGACGCCCTCCTGAATCCTCGCCCCGCCCGAGTCGTTGATGCCGATGATGGGGCACCCCGTGGAGAGCGCGAGGTCCATCACCTTGCAGATCTTCTGCGCGTACACCTCGCCCAACGAGCCCCCGAAGACCGTGAAATCCTGGCTGAAGACGCAGACCTTGCGCCCCGAGACCTCGCCGTAGCCGGTGATTACCCCATCCCCCAGGGGCTTGTTCTCCTCCAGCCCGAAGTTGTGGGAACGGTGAACCCTGTATCGGTCCAGTTCGACGAAAGTGCCCTCGTCGAGCAAAAGCTCGATGCGCTCGCGGGCCGTCAGCTTGCCCCTCTCGCGCTGCCTCTCGACGGCCGTCTCGGGGGCCGGATGGGCCGCTGCATCCCGCAGCTTCTCCAGCCCTTCTAACTTTCCGGCGGTGGTGTCCTCGCCAAGCCTCTCGGTTTGCATAGAGGCGCATTCTAGCATGCGTAAAGTTTCCCATTGGTAAGCGAGAAGGGTCGGGAATAGTAGAATGTAGTCCCGGACGAAAAACCGGGTTGGGGGAAAGGAGAGCAAATTGCAGGTCTTCGAGAAGCTGGCGGAGTACCGTTATGAGCAGCTCGTGTTCTGCCACGACAAGGCGACGGGGTTGCGCGCCATCATCGCCATCCACGACACCACGCTTGGTCCCGCCCTGGGCGGTTGCAGGATGTATCCGTACGCCACCGAGGAAGAGGCCATGGTGGACGTGCTACGTTTGGCGAGGGGGATGACCTACAAGGCCGCCGCCAGCGGCCTCAACCTCGGGGGTGGGAAGTCCGTGATCATCGGCGACCCGCACACCGACAAATCGGAGGCGCTCTTCCGCTCCTTCGGGCGCTACATCGAAACTTTAGGCGGGCGCTACATCGTCGCCGAGGACGTTGGCACCTCAACCGAGGACGCGAACTATATCAGGGTCGAGACCTCGCACGTGGTGGGCGTCGACGTCACCCGCGGTGGCTCGGGCGATCCCTCCCCCCTCACCGCCCTTGGTGTGCTGCAGGGGATGCGGGCCTGCACTGAGGAGGTATTCGGGACCACCTCGCTCGAGGGGCGCACGGTTGCGGTACAGGGCGTCGGGCACGTCGGCTACCACCTGTGTAGGCTGCTGCACGGGGACGGGGCCAACCTGATCGTGACGGACGTCAACGAGGCGGCCGTCGAGCAGGTGGTCAGGGAGTTCTGCGCCAAAGCCGTGCAGCTAGACGAGATCCTGACCCTCCCATGCGACATCTTCGCCCCTTGCGCCCTCGGGGCGGTGCTCGACGACGCCACCATCCCGGGGCTGCGATGCAGCATCGTCGCCGGGAGCGCCAACAACGTGCTGGCGGAATCGCACCACGGCGAGGTGTTGGCGGAGCGCGGCATCCTCTACGCCCCCGATTACGTCATAAACGCCGGCGGCCTAATCAACGTCGCGGACGAGCTAGAAGGCTACAACGAACGCCGCGCCGTCAAGCGTGTCATGCGAATAGAAGACAGCATACGCCGCATCATCGCCATCGCCAGCCGCGACGGCGTCCCCACCAACGTGGCCGCGGACACCCTGGCGCTGGAGAGGATAGCGGCCATAAGCTCGATGGAGCGCCTGCACACCGGACACCCATACGGCCAGTTGAGCCGCCGCAGAGAGACGATTTGAAGGTATCAGGCTTCAGGTAGGTTGGTCGGCGACGCTTTCCTGAGGAAGGCCAGCGTTATGGTACGCGTTCACGCTGGAAAGCTTCGTTAGCAACTGGGGACTG
>DATDKB010000225.1:0-3323 GCA_036520255.1 Rubrobacter sp.
AGCGGTAGCGTCGCTATTCCCGGCGCCATGCGCGCGTGCATGCCTGCCTCAGGTCTGTAGAGTTCTAATATCAGGTCTGAGAACCCGTTTATCACATTGGTGGTTAGAGTGAAGTCGGGATCGGCATTGACCAAGCCATAGACCATAAGCCAGGCCGTTACCCGGTCGAGGTCCCCGAGCTCGCGCTTAAGGCTGCTTAGGACGGTGAGCGCAGACCATCGCGCCGCCTCGTAACCCGGCTCCGGTGTGAGGTCCACCCCCACCTTGCCCAGCGGCTCTGCTATGGAGCCGTCCGGGTTCAGGGGGCCCTGACCCGCGATGTAGGCGCGGTCCTGGTGCACCCGTACCCAGGCGAACGATAGCTGCACCCCCGGAGGGAGCTTGGGCGCTTCGGGCAGCGTGAGCCCGAGTTCCTCCAACTTCGCTTCCACACGCATCTGCGACCTCCAAGACGCTTCTTTCCCAACCGGTAACGATCATGCCACGCCGTCGAGCTCTACGCATCTTGGAAGCCTTATTCAGCGGAGTGCGGGGAAGGGTACTTCTCCGAAGTTCGCACCTGACTCGGGGCGATGGCATCATGCTCACAGGCCGGGGCATGGGGCGTCCACGATGCGCGTCGGGTGGCTACTCGGGTAGCTCATCGACTTTCGGTGGCTCCGAACGGACGGCCCAGTGTGTGGGCACGCTAAGACGGTGAGGAAATAGCACCATGGGCAGAAGAAGGGACATCCGCACGGCGAGCAGGAGGAGCCCAGGGCCGGCCAGGGCGTTCGTGCTGACGCTCACCGTGGGGCTCCTCCTGGGACTGCTATTGGGATTCTTCCTCGGGCGCATCGGTGGCGGCGCAAGAGAGGGAGCCACACCGCCCGCACCGCCGGCCCGCACCGTGACGGTTGAGAAGACGGTGGAGAAGACCGTGCGGACGCCCGAGCAGACCGCCCTTAAGACCACGACCGCGGCTACGTCCTCGGCTTCAGCTTCGGCCTCTCCCTGATCATCGATCGAAGTGCGACGAAGCCTTTAGAGTCACTTATCCGCCCTAGTACTCGAAAGGCTGCTTCTGCACACTTCGGCTTTACGGGGTTCTGGGAAGTTCGGCTAAGGGGTATGTCAGAACGGTCCAGGCCGCTACTCGGTATCGCCCCTCGTCGATGTGATGCGCGGGGATCTGACAGATGACATCATTCGTTTCGCGAAGCGTTTCGCGCAGAGAGAGGGCCTCGAGCGAGGGGGAACCAGATGAGCATCTTTCCGACGAAAATCCTTCTGGCCACGGACGGCTCTAGCGAGGCCGAACTTGCCACCCAGACCGCGGTGGACCTGGCGCGGATGTCCGACTCTGAGCTGCACGTGGTCTACGTCGAGGACTACTCCTCGACCGCCCTACTTTACCCAGAAGCCGCCGATCCGGAGGGAGTAGAGATGTGGGATCCGATCCTGGAAGAGGATCTCGAACGGTACTCCGAACAGCACAGCAGGGAGCTGCTCGACGCGGAGGTCGAACGGGTGCGCTCGGCCGGTGGGACGGTCGCCCAGGCGCACCTGATGAGGGGAGAGGTGGCACGGGAGATCGTCCACCTGGCCGAGGATCTAAGGGCTGGCCTGATAGTGATGGGCAGCAGGGGGCGCGGGGGGATCAGGAGGGCCTTGATGGGCAGCGTTTCGGATTCGGTGGTTAGGCACGCGCACTGCCCAGTCATGGTGACGCGTCACTAAGAACGCCGCTCGGAAGCCGTTCACCCTAGTGCGTAAAAGGGGTATTCTCGGAAGTTCGCCAAAAGTGTTTCAAAGATCACTCATTTGGGTGATACGCCCGGTGCCGATGCTTGCTACGGTGGTTGCGTTGTACGGCTTTGGGTGGGGCCGATCACCCCGCCCCTCTTTACGGAAGCTGAGCCGAAACATCGTCCCAGGAACGCAAGAGAGAGGACAGGCAGGAGCGTGACGAAGGTGCACGATCTCGCAGAGTACGACGTCGTGGTTGCCGGGGGCGGGGCCGCCGGACTGAGCGGGGCTCTGACGCTGGGGCGGGTCCGGCGCTTGGTGCTGGTCGTCGACGCGGGCGAGCCGCGCAATGCGCCCGCCTCCGGGGTCCACGGGTTCCTGACCCGGGAAGGCATGGCCCCGGCCGAGCTGCTTCGGGCCGGCCGGGAGGAGGTCCGCCGCTACGGTGTGCGGGTGATCGAGGGGCACGTCGAATCGGCCTCCCGCCTCGACGGGGGAGGCTTCGCCGTCGGGTTGGAGGACGGACGCCGGGTTGGCGCCAGACGGCTGTTGGTCACCACGGGACTTGTCGACGAGCTGCCGGACGTTCCGGGGCTCCGGGAGCGATGGGGGCGCGACGTGCTGCACTGTCCGTACTGCCACGGATGGGAGGTTCGTGACCAGGCCATCGGTGTACTGGCCAGCGGGCCGATGTCGGTGCACCAGGCGCTGCTGTTCCGTCAGTTGAGCGCCGATGTCAAGTTCTTCTCCCACACCATGCCGCCCCCGACCGACGAGCAGGTGGAGCGGCTGGCCGCCCGCGGCATTGGCGTGGTGGACGGCGAGGTAGCCTCCCTCGAGGTCGTCGAGGACCGCCTCGTGGGAGTTCGGCTCGGCGACGGCCGGGTAGTCGAGCGGGAGGCGCTGGCGGTCTCGCCGCGGATGACGGCGCGTGCCGACTTCTTGGCAGGCCTCGGGGTGCGAGCGGTGGAACACCCCGCGGGACTCGGTGAGCACATCGCGTCCGACGCGACCGGCCGTACCGACGGGCCCGGGGTGTGGGTCGCGGGCAACGCCACCGATCTGGCCGCCCATGTCGGTGCCGCCGCGGCGGAGGGCGCTTCCTCGGCTGCCCAGATCAACGACGACCTTGTCGCCGAGGACACCGAACGCGCGGTGGGCGGCCACCGCGCCCGGCGTGAAGCCCAGACCGCCGGTCGCCTAGGGGGGTAGGGGCAGGCGCCCGAACGCGAGGGGGCCTCAGAACGCGCGCGATCCCCATTGACAAATTACCGAAACTCCGAAACGGGTGAGCTAACTCGCCTTCCGGAGTAGGTAACGCATCTTCGTCGTCAACTGCTCGTCCACGATCCGGGCCGGGGAGAAGCCTCTATTCGCCGGAGTGCGTGGAAGGCTAATACGGCGAAGTTCCGCTAAGAGGCCGCGCCAATAGGCTGGCAACTTTTCATACTTGGAGCTCTCAGAGTGATTAAACAGCCTTCCCATCGTTTCTTGATACATACGCTACTCGCCTATTGGCGGAGCCTCTAAACGGCGTTCTCGGAAGTTAGCCGATGTGGAAGGGTGTGTCTCGGGGATACTCGGTCTGCCGAATG
>DATDKB010000226.1:0-5484 GCA_036520255.1 Rubrobacter sp.
CTCCTCGCGCCTGACCTCGTCCTCGACCACCTCGGTGTCCTCGACCACGTCCTTGCGGATGCGGACCTCCTCCTTGGCCACGGCCCGCTTCTCGGTGACGACCTCCTCCTCGGTGACGGGCACCACGACCTCCTCCTCGCCGATCTGGGCCTCCGTGGCCTCGCCCTCGGCTACGGGCACCCGCTCGACGCTTACTTCCTCGTGGCGGGTTGGGACCTCTATGCTTTCGCGGTCGGTGCGGACGCGCTTTCTGACCCTCATGGCGCCCGCCTCGCGCTCGCGGGTTCCGGCGCGGAGCTCTTCCTCGCTCCTCTGGACCCTGAGCTCGTCCTCGTCGGCGAGGTCGTCGCCGCGGCTCTGGCTCAGGCCCTCGTCGTCGCGGGCGTGCTCGCGGAACTCGCCTGATTCGGTGTCGCCCATGCTCATGCCCGCACCTACCGTGCCGGCGCTCCCTGAGTCAGTGGTCCCGGCGCCTGAGTGCTCGCCCGTATCCCCACCGTAGTAGTCGCCGTAGGAGCCGGACTCGCCTGCGGAGGCGCGGTCTACGCCGTAGTAGCCGAGCACCTCGCGCTCGTACTCGGGGGTGATCTCACGGTCGTCGTCGAAGGAGGGGCCGTCCTTGACGGTCTCCTTGTCCGCCGAAACGTTGATGGCGCTGTTCGCCTCGTCTGTGGTGGCGATGTCCATCGGGATCAGGGTGCTACTGGTGCCCAGAAAGCCCATCTTCACGCCGATATACTCGGGCTGGTCATTCTCGTCGACGAACAGGTCGTCAACCTTGCCTATCTTCGACCCGTCCCGGTCGTAGACCGTGTAACCGCTGAAGCGGTCCTCTATGGCCGTGAACCCGTCGCTGCGATCCTCCACTGCGTTGCCTCCTTTGTAGGATGCTTGCCTTTACTGCTTTGCCCACGTCCTCAATTGTGCGGGTTGGTGTGAATCTACCCGATGGACCGTTGGCTTAAGAGCGATTACGGTGTCGTGGGACACACCCGGCCGGTATATGGCCCGAAAAGCGTAGGCTGCTGACCCGGTGTGTGTCCTGCGACACCTATTGGCGGCGACGCGGTTGGAGGTTTGCCTCAGGGGTCGAGTTGGAAGCGGGGCTTCACCATCTGCGCTTCGGCCCGGTGTTGCAGTTCCTCGACAGCCTGGGAGAGGGGCCCGAGCTCGAAGGCCTCCCCGTTAAACAGGACGGCGTTGTTATCCATGTCATAGCCGCGCATCCGGTCCTCGGGGGCGGTCTCGGCGAGCACGTCGAGCGGTTCCGTGTACGAGTCGAAGAACCTGTGGTGCTCGGAGGTGACCTGCCACGTCTCCAGGCGCTTGTCGAAGTGCTCGAAGTGCTCGACGAAGCCCAGCGCCCTCAGGGGAGAATCTTCGCCGACGCCCAGGCTATCGCGCAGTTCCTCCCCGCGGTTGGGGAAGAGGGGGTCGGGTGGCCAGAGGAGGCGCGAGATCCTGCCGACGGCCACGACGAGGTTCTGCATCGAGTACCAGAAGAGCTTGCCGTCCCCGTTGGAGGAGGCCTCTTCCATGTCCTGCAAGGCTATCATGGTGAACTGGCATTGCCGCTCTACTTCCCTCTGGAACTGCCTGAGCAGATTATTCTCCATCGTTCCTCGCGATCTCTTCGGCGTAACGCCGTAGTGTAATAAACGTGTCGTGTCTAGTCGGGGAGGATACCCGCCGTCGCCACTCTTAAGACCTCCAGGTTCTCCACGTGGATGTAGCGGCGCCTCACCTCAACGGCCCCCGCGTCCCGGAGCCGGGCGAAGGCGCGGGTAACGGCCTCACGGTTGGCCCCGATCATGGTCCCCAACTGCTGGTGCGTATAGCGGGTGGGTATCCTGTAGCCGGCGCTGCCCCTGATGCCCTGGGTCTCGACGAGTTCCAGGATCAAACCCGCCAGCCGCGCGGGCACCTCCTTGAGGCCGAGGCCCTCCATGCGGGTCTCGTAGGCGGCCAACCGCTCGCTCAAGAGGTGCACGAGCTGCAGCCCCACGGCGGGCTTGTCGAGGACCAGACGCTCGACGTCCACGCGGCACATCGCGGAGATCTCCGACTCCTCCAGCGCCTGGGCGTAGGAGGCGCGCAGCCGCTGGCCGGTGAGCGCCATTTCCCCGAAGACGGTGCCGCTTTCGAGCACCGCCAGCGTGAGCTCGCGCCCCTCAGGGAGCGCCCTGTAGATGCGGACCCTCCCGCTCTGGAGCACGAAGAGCGTCTCGGAGAGATCCATCGGGGTGTAGAAGACCTCGCCGGCCTGCAGGCGGGTGTTGAGGTTCTGCCAGTTGATCTTCTCGATCTCTTCCCACGAGAGCGGCTCGAAGACATCAACCAGGCTAAGCTGTCTTATGTGCTCATCCCCTGATACGCTCCTGCGACCGACCTCCATCACGGCCCGACCCGGTACGTGGTGCTGTCACCCGCGCTTAGGAACATGCCAGTAATCTAGCAGATAAAGAACCCCGGTTACGTCGCTCATCCCCCACGGGGGGTATCTCCCAGATTATTTCGTCTGACTTCGTGGACGCGAGGTTTCGTAGCCGGGGACGGTGAAGTCCCAGGGCTCTGGCCATGCGATCGCCCCAAGCCCCAGGGTGAGTGATACATCGCCCTGCGGCACCCACCTGCGGAAAAACCTCCCCCAGTTTCTAGCCTACCAGGCTGTTCTCCACCAGCACCTCCGACTTGAGCGTCCGGTGCACCGGGCACATGTCCGCGACCTCCAACAGCCTGCGCCGCTGCTTCTCGTCCAGCGGACCTTCCAGCTCTATCTCACGCTCGATGCGGTCGATCCTGCCCTCCTCCGTCTCGCACTCCTCGCAGTCTGTGGCGTGTACCCTGTCCTGGGAGAGCCGCACCGTCACCGACTCCAGCGGCCAGCCCTTGCGGTCGGCGTACATGCGCAAGGTCATCGCGGTGCAGCCGCCGAGGGCCGCGAGCAGGTAGTCGTAGGGGGTGGGACCAGCGTCGGTGCCGCCGAGGCTCGTCGGTTCGTCGGCGATCACCGTGTGACCGCCGGACGAAACCTCGGTGCGTAAGCCTTCCCCCGTTCGCGCCACCACGCGTGCCTGTCCCGAATTCGCCATCTTCGCTTCCTCCTCGTGTGGGTCTCGCGTCGTCGCCGTAGCATTTATGCGGGTCGTGGATCTGCCTCGCGGGTTTCGATCGACCGGAAGGACCAGCGGGCAAGCCGTACCCTGAGAGCTTGGCCCTCGGGTCTACCCGCCGGGCACACGAGGGAGGGGAACCCAGAGCAAACAAGCCGACGAGTGGCGGCTAGCAAGCCATCGGGGCGTACGGGGCCGTCGGCCAAGCGGGTAGCGTTCCACCTCTTCCATCTCCTCACGTGGCTCGCCGTCCGCAGGTGCAGTTCGATGATAAAGCGTGACTACTTAACGAGCTCCTTCAAGCGAGCCTCCACGATCGACCACGGGAGCAGCCAATGCTTGTCGGTTATAGTGACGATGACCGTGTCTCCGAGCATCCGATACTCACCCCTCACCAATTCGTGGGCGAAGCGCCCCGACCCTTCGTCGCCCACGATAGCCGCGCCATTCTCGTCCGCCGTCCTCCTCGCTCTAGCCAGCAGCGAAGAGGGGGCAATCCTGGTATTTACGCTGAAGGTTCTCGTCATCCTTCCCTCCCGTTCCCTGGGGCAGACGCTCTGACGTTAAGACCGCGCACCTACTCGGCGCGCGAGACACGGCACCGTCTGCATCCCCGCTTTACCCAAGAGCATTGGCATCAGCGGCCTACCATGCGACGCGTGGTGCGATGATCGGGTAGCACTCTGAGAACCTGGAAATCGTACGGTTGAGAACGTGCGGCAGAGTGTTGGATCGCCCGGGGAAAGGGGCCGGACGGCTGGTGTCACGGCCCCTCTATGGTGCCGGGCTGGTGGTGGGTCAGTCTATCTTGCCGAAGACCAGGACCTCTTTATCCAAATCCCAGTAAATGGCGTCGGCGTCGTGGATGAGGTCCCTCAGGACCTTGGCGTCGTCTGGGGTGGGCATGATCAGGGCTTCTTCAGCGCCGTTGTCGAGGATGAGCTGGTAGGAGAACTTGCCTTGCTCCTCGAATCCCTGGCTGCTCCAGTTGGCGTGCACGTCGGTGACCTGCCTGACCCTGATCGTCTGCTCGGTGTTCTGCTCGCTCAAGGGAACCTCCTATTCGGGTAAGTTACGGATGACTTCTTGCCCATCCTGGCCTGAAGCCAAACGGCTGCAACAGATCTCCTCAAGGGTTACGGAACGGCTACTCACCGCATCCCCTGATGGGGCGTAGGCGGCTTGCCGTAGATGTTGTGCAAATGCCGCTTGACGGTTCCCACGGCGATGTTGAGCGTTTGGGCTATGCCGGCGTTGCTCTTGCCGCGGGCCGCCAGGACCAGCACCTCGAGTTCCCTGTCGGTGAGCTTACCCTCGGGCCCGCGGCCCACCCTTTCTAGTGTCTCGCGCGGAAGGGAGAACAGTACCTTGTCCTGTTCGTCGCGAGAGACGGCGCGAACGGCGGCGACGAGCTGCCTCAAGGAGGCCGTCTTCGGCAGGAAAGCGCTGGCCCCGAGTGCTAGGAGCTCGCGCACCAGGCGCGGCTCGGCGAAGACGGTGACGATCATGAACCGCGGCGGCCCGTCCAACCTGGACATACGCCTCAGGGCCGCCTGCGCGCCCATGACGGGCATCTCGACGTCGAGCACCACGACGACGTCGGGCCTCTTCTCCTCGGATTGAGGACATCCAGGGCCCCTAGTAGGGTCTCGCGCGTGGACCGACGGGAACCCGACTTCCACGCACTCGGGTGAACATGCCTATCCTTGCTGCTCCGAGCTTCCAAAACACTCGCTCTCGGGGGTGGAGGTGGATCACTTCGGGAGCCTGTTTTTTACGCTACAGTCTAGGGCAGTGTCCGAATAGAGAACCCCAGAAAGGAAACGTGATAGTCATGGACATCGCCGTGCTGGCACAACTGCTGTCTTCCCTTGGCACCCTCGTCGTCGCGAGCGGGATCCTCTACCAGGGCAGGCAGGCCCGCATGGCGCGCGACGACACGGACCGCCCGCAGATCATAGTGGATGCCGACTACACCGGACGTTTCACCACCAACATAGTGGTCAAGAACATAGGCAACGCGGTACGGCAAAGAACATCACCTTCGAGTTCTCCGCGCCCCTTCAGAGCACGAGCGGCTACGACATAACCGAGCTTCCCTATTTCCAAAACGGCATAAACTTCATGGCCCCGCAGACGGACCTGCCTGCCGTGTGGGACTCCTATCAGAACGTGGTGAAGAACTTGAGGGACAAGGGCCTTACGGAGGGCATCACCATCACCTCCCACTACGAAGACCGCAACGGGGAGCCGTACCAGACCGAGTGGACGATAAACCCGCTGCTACTCGAAGGCAGTGGGTACTCGGACTACAAGGGCTACGAGGACGAGGTGCAGGCCCTCCAAGACCAGGCGCTGGCCCTCGAGAAGA
>DATDKB010000227.1:0-3491 GCA_036520255.1 Rubrobacter sp.
TCCGTCTACGCGACCTCGGACGGCTTCTTCAAGGTCTCGGAGAACCTGGTTCAGGTTCTCGTCGAGGAGGCCGTCTCGGTGGAGGACATCGACGTAGATGCTGCCGAGGTGCGGGTCGAGGAGGCGGAGGGCGAACTCTCCGAGGTCTCGGAAGATGACGAGGATCATGATAGAGTGGTCGCCGAGATAGAGCGCCGGCAGCGTATGGGCGAGAACCTTGTGCGCCTGGCGCGCAAGTACGGCGGAAGCTAGCACCGAAAGGCGTTAGAACCCACGCGGGGGAGACGACCTTTCGGTCGTAACTAACACGTTATCCGGCTGTTGCCGTAGCGTTACCTTTCGCGGGCATAGTAATATTACGAGTCCGAACGAACGGACCGGGAGGCGAACGCGTACCGGGGAGGATCCGTGTCCGAGAGATTTTACGTCGAGGGTGGTAAACGTCTACATGGCGAGGTCGAGGTCTCGGGGGCGAAGAACGCGGCCCTGAAGTTTGTCGCCGCCGCGCTGCTCGCGCCCGGGACGACCACGCTACACCACGTCCCCCGCATCAAGGACATCTACACTATGCTCTCCCTCCTCGACGAGCTCGGCGTCGAAACGAGCTTCTCGGGTAGCACCCTGGAGATAGACGCTTCCACCGTCCACTCGCACACGGCCCCTTACGAGCTGGTGCGCCAGATGCGTGCCAGCCTCGTCGTCCTCGGCCCGCTCGTTGCGCGCTTCGGCGAGGCCGAGGTCTCCGCGCCGGGCGGATGCAACCTCGGCCTGAGGAAGTTCAACTTCCACGTCGACGGCCTGCGCTCGCTCGGCGCCGACGTCGAGCTCGACCACGGCTTTATAAAGGCGACCGCGCCGCACGGGCTGCACGCAGCGGAGGTCAACTTCGAGTACCCGAGCGTCGGGGCGACCGAGAACGTCATGATGGCCGCCGTGCTCGCAGATGGGATCACCATCATCGAGAACGGCGCGAGGGAACCGGAGATCTCGGCCCTCGCCGGTTTCCTGAACTCGATGGGCGCGCGGGTGATGGGCGCTGGCACCGGCCGCATTGTGATAGAAGGCGTCAGAGAACTCCATCCCATTGAGTGGACCGTGATGCCGGACCGCATCGAAGCCGGCACCTTCCTGATGGCAACGGCCGCCACCGGCGGCGAGGTCACCGTGACAAACGCCATTCCCGAGCACCTGAAGATGGAGCTCAACAAGTTGCGCGACATGGGCGTAGAAGTAAGCACCACCCCGGGCTCTCCGGGCATCAGGGTGCGGGTCGACGACCCGACCATGCTCTCCGGGGTAGACGTGGCGACCCTCCCTTTCCCCGGCTTCGCGACCGACCTCCAGGCCCAGATGATGGTTCTGCTCACCCGGGCTTCCGGCGTGAGCATCATCACCGAGAACGTGTACGAGAACAGGCTCCAGGTCGCCGAGGAGCTCAATCGCCTCGACGCAAACATCGACCTCTTCGGCGGCCACAGGGCGCTGATCCGCGGCCCGCGCCAGCTTTCGGGCACCATCGTGCAGTCGCCCGACCTGCGAGGAGGAGCCGCCCTCGTCATGGCCGGCCTAATTTCCGACGGCACCACCGTTGTGGACGGCGCCAAGCACATCCTGCGCGGCTATGAGGACTTCGAAGAGAAGCTCTCCGGCCTCGGCGCGACCGTCGCCTTCGAGGCCGAGGCCCCGGTTACTCACTGAAGCCTCACACCGCGGCAACGGTAGACAAGCTCGGGATACACGCGGGCAGAAGCAACCAGATAAGCCGTTACCGCCCTCCCCGAGCCCGGCCTGGATGTCCGTCCCTCACCCGCTATACCCGCGAAAGCAGGGAGCCGGAATCCGCAAGTGCGAGAGTATTCTCCGGAGTGGGGTCCAGCAGAGTGGTTTACGAATCCCCGGTGACCGTGTCGCTCCTGACGTGAGCGACGGCCACCGGGTGAGCCCTCGAGTGAACCTCTCGCAGCACTCTCGAAAGGACTGCACCAACTACCGTCACGGCCAGTATCGACCCTGCCCGCCTGCTTGAGGAACATCCGGCCCAGGCAAGCCCTGATCCGCTGCGCGAGCCGCTGACCACGTTCGTCAACCCGCTGAAGTCGGCTGAGGCCGACGCGGTCTGTGGCGCTGCCTACGGCATCGTCTCTGAGGAGCGGGTCAACCGCCGCAACGGCTACCGAGCGACGGCCGCCTGCTGCTCTGCTCGGTTCATGTGCATCCGCGGCCGGCGGGCGGCGACATGCTCCCGTGCCCGGTAGGCGATTGCGAACAGCAGCGCCCGCAGTTGCTAGGTCACCTCGGCCCCACTCACGCCAGCCCTTCCTTGAAGCCCTCGCGCCACGAGGGGTAGCGCAGCTTCCACCCGAGCTCCCGCTTGGCCTTGGCGTTGGAGAAGCCGCGCCCCTCGGTCATCATCGTCACCGCCACTTCTCCGGCCAGCAGCCGGGCCAGCCACTTTGGGACCCGCATCGGTGGCTTTGCGCCTGCGCACGCGGCCAGATAAGGCAGCCACTCGCTGGCCGGGACGGGCTCGTCGTCGACGATGTTGAACACGCCCTTCGCCTGCTGTTCCACGGCCAGTACTGTGGCGCTCGCGGCAGTTCCCGCTCGTCGGTGGCGGCACCGGCCACAGCTCGTGGGTGCATCTCGACGACGCGGCTCGACCAGAGTGTCGGTGGCGCCCGGCCCGTAGAGGGCGCCGTATCGCAGGGCAGCGCCTCCAGCCTTAATGACCACGTCCTCGACGTGCCGGATCGCCTCCATCTGCGCTTGCGCCGCCGTCCCCGCGTGCAGGTCCAGCGGGTCCTCCTCGGACTTCACCCACCCGCCCTTGCGGATCCCGTTCCAGCTGGCGTAGCTCTGCGCCACGAAGTTGAACACACCGGTCGCCTCGGCGGCGGCCAGTAGGTGGTCCGTCCCCTCGGTGCGCAGCCGGTTGGTGGTGGCGAACCAGCGGTCCATATGCTTCATATCTGGCTTGCCAGCGTGAGCGGGACCAATCGAGGTCATCTGATGCACGATCGCGTCCTGGCGGGCCTCGGCCACCGCCTTGCCGACCGACCCCGCACCCAGCCCGTCCATCACGACCGCATCGGTGCCCAACTGCTCTAGCAAGCCCACCTTGCCCGGGCCCGTCGTCGTAGCCGTCACCTGGTAGCCACGGGCCACGAGCTGCGGCACCAGCCGCCGTCCTATTATCCCGGTCCCGCCTGCCACGAACACCCGCATAACCATCACCTTCCTAACACCAGAACCGACCCTCAGCTTAGAGACGAGACAGTCCCGCCGTCTGTGACATTGGGAGGGAAGACGGTTGGGATAATATCGTTGGCGGTTATCGGCCGCTGCGCCCACCGTGTCAAGGACTTGTAAGCCGACTCCGTCCGCTCCTGACCGCGAGAATCGCGCCCGATCTGTGCGCTAGACGCTGGCCTAATCGGGGATCAGGCAACGGTAGACGGCTGGCTTTCGTGCCGACACTTCTTGGAGAGCTC
>DATDKB010000228.1:0-5346 GCA_036520255.1 Rubrobacter sp.
GGACGAAGAGGGAGAATGGTACCGCTACCACCACCTCTTCTCCGAGCTCTTGCTCTACGAGCTCAGGAGCATCGAGCCCGACCTGGTACCGGCCCTGCGCGGCCGCGCGGGCGCGTGGTTGGAGGGCGCGGGCTACGTAGAGGGCGCGATCCGGCAGGCCACAGGGGCCGAGGACCACGGGCGCGCGGGGCTTTTGATCGCGCGCCACTGGTACGGGTACGCGGTCGCGGGCCACTACGCGACCGTGGAACGGTGGCTCGGGTCGTTGCCAGATGGGACGGTCTCCCGAGACGCCGCGCTCTGCCTGGTTAAGGCGTGGCTCTGCGCCCTCTCCGGCCGGCGCGAGGAGTGCGAGGAGTACCTGGCGCTCGCCGAGGGCATCCGCCGCGAAGGCCCGCTCCCCGACGGGACCGTCTCTGTGGAGTCGGGCGCGGCCACTTTGCGTGCCGTCTTCGGCTTCGGCGGCATCGGGGAGATGGTTGAGGCGGCCCGCAGGGCAGACGCCTTGGGGCTAGATCGGACCTCCCCGCAGGCCCCGCTTGTGAAGCTCGGAGTGGGCATCAGTTGGTACTTTTCCGGGGAGCTCGCTCGGGCCCGGAGGGCGCTAGAAGGCGGGCTTCGATTGGTCAATGACGGCCATCCCGTCTTGCGGATCGGCATGCTCTCTTGCCTTTCGTTCGTTGCCGGAGACGAGGGCCACCCGGAGGAGGCCGAGTCGCTCGCGCGCGAGGCCCGCAACCTGGTGGACAGGTTCGGGCTGCAGGCGATTCCCCAATCCACTTGGGCTCCCATCGCGCTAGGGCGCGTGCTCGCAGGACGCGGGAGGCCGGAGGAAGCCCAGGAGGAGTTGGAGGGTGCCCTGTCCGCGCGACGAAGGCTGCCAGGACTGAGCCCCTGGCCCACGCTCGTCGGGTTGCTGGCGCTCGCCCAGGTGCGGGCCGCGCTCGGCGACAGGGCCGGGGGCAGGGAGCCCCTGGCCGAGGCGGGGGCCATCCTTGAGACTAATCTCGACGCCGGCATCTTTCCCGAGCTTCTCGAGCGCCAGGAGCGGAAGGTCCGGGCACGCAGGCCTCGGGAGGGACAGCTAGACGTCGAGCTCACCGAGCGCGAGCTCGACGTGCTTCGCCTGCTCGACGGCGACCTGAGCACCCGGCATATGGCGGAGAATCTGTACGTCGCCCCTTCCACCGTGAGGACCCAGGTCAAATCCATTTACCGCAAGCTAGGGGTATCCTCGCGCGCTGAGGCCGCGGAGGAGGCCCGCGCCAGGGGGCTCATCTAGCCTTCCCGACAGGGACCCATAAATCCCCTAGGGGAAATGGGCTAGTGGGGGATGCCACACCACCTTGCTGTGCACTATTCTCGGGGGACTCTTGGACAGCGGCGGCAAACAATTAAGGAACATTGTGGACAGTGGAGGCAAACATAGAACCCTCAAGGGCCTCACGGGCACGAGGAAGGTCTACCGGATCGTGATGGGTGCAGAGCTAAGCCCGCGGTATGCGGCGGCCTTCGAAGGGATGGAGATGGAGACGAAAGGCGGAAACACGATCCTCACTGGGGAGATCGTCGATCAGCCCCACCTCTACGGCATCCTCGAGCGCATAAACGGTCTGGGGCTACGGCTCTTGAGCGTCCAGGTCTTGCAAGACGTCTACCCGAGCACTGAAAGGAAGCGAGAGTCATGAGCCTCCAAATACTCCCGCTCGCCATCACGATGATGGCCAGGGGTAGGATAGCCTGGTTCATGGCCTCCCCTTGTTTGGTGGCCGGGGGTAGCTGGCCGTAGTCTGGGAGGAAGGCAGGTAGGGCAATTCGAATTCGGTTTCATGCCACGCCCCCAGGGCGCTCCCGCGCTGCCGCCCCGCTGTGCGATACTACTGAGCGGCAGCCCGTTGGCCGTGCAGTTTGCGAGCTGGCCGCTCGCACCGGGACAGGGTTCTAGGTGCTCGCCGACGTCGCCGAGGCGATCCAGCGCCAGCAGAGCAGGGTCCAGTAATAACCCGCAGTCCAACGCTTGAGGAGGTCGTGCAGTGTCGCTGAACGAGTACAGGTCCGGAAGCGCGTTCTCCGGCGTTATCGGCACGACGGTAGATGAGTCCTCGCCTGCCTGGCCGGAGCCGAGACGGGCGCAAGAGGAGGGAGCGCCTAACGTGCTGTTCGTCGTGCTGGACGACACAGGGTTCGGCCAACTCGGCTGCTACGGTTCGCCGATCAGGACGCCCAATATCGACCGCCTGGCGCAGAATGGCTTGCTCTACACAAACATGCATACGACGGCGCTCTGCTCGCCAACGCGCTCGTGTATTCTGACGGGGCGTAACCACCACTCGAACGGGATGGCCGCCATCACCGAGGTCTCCACCGGCTACCCCGGATACAATGGGACCATCCCGTTCGAGAACGGCTTCTTGCCCGAGATGCTGAGAGAACACGGCTACAGCACCTATGCAGTCGGCAAGTGGCATCTCACCCCGGCGGAGCAGATCAGCGCCGCCGGTCCCTACGACCGCTGGCCGCTCGGGCGAGGTTTCGAGCGTTACTACGGCTTCCTCGGCGGCGACACCCACCAGTACTATCCCGAGCTCGTCTACGACAACCACCAAGTCGAACCACCCAGTACGCCAGAGGAGGGCTACCATCTAACGGAAGACCTCGTGGACAGGGCGATCGGGTTCGTCGCCGACTCGAAGCAAGTGGCGCCGGATAAGCCCTTCTTTATGTACTTCTGCCCCGGCGCGATGCACGCTCCGCACCACGTGCCGAAAGAGTGGGCCGACGGGTACAAGGGAACCTTCGACGAGGGCTGGGAAGCGTATCGCGAGCGCGTACACGCGCGCCAGCTCGAACTTGGCATCATCCCCGAGGGGACCGAGCTTCCACCGCACGACCCAGACGTTCCCGAGTGGGGCGCGCTCTCCGACGACGAACGCCGACTGTACGCGCGAATGATGGAGGTCTTCGCCGGCTTCCTTGAGCACACCGACTACCACATCGGGCGGCTCGTAGACTTTCTCAAGCGAATAGGCGAGTTGGACAACACCCTGATCATGCTCATCTCCGACAACGGCGCCAGCTCCGAAGGCGGCCCGACTGGGTCTGTCAACGAGAACAAGTTCTTCAACTTCGTGGCGGAGTCGCTGGAGGAGAACCTCGCCGCGCTCGACGAACTGGGTGGCCCGAAGTTCTTCAATCACTACGCTTGGGGCTGGACGTGGGCGGGCAACACTCCCTTCCGCCGCTGGAAGCGTGAGACCTATCGCGGCGGCATCAGCGACCCGTTCGTCGTTCACTGGCCGAACGGGATCGCGGCAAGAGGAGAGGTGCGGACGCAGTACACGCATGCGATCGACATGGTACCGAGCGTGCTGAACGCGCTCGGGATCGAGCCGTCAACGCAAATCCGTGGCGTGACCCAGTCGCCGGTCGAGGGCGTCAGCTTCGCCCACACCTTCGACAGCGCCGATACGGCGAGCCTGCGGACGACGCAGTACTTCGAGATGATCGGCCATCGTTCGATCTACCACGACGGCTGGCGGGCAGTCTGCCCGTGGCCGGGGACGTCGTTCGCAGAGGGCAGGCCGTTCGGCACGCCGCTGTTAGCAGAAGACCTGCGCGAACTCGACGCCACTTCTTGGGAGCTGTACCACGTGGCCGAAGACGCCTCGGAAATCCACAACGTCGCCATGGAGCACCCCGCGATCTTGCGGGAGTTGATCTCGCTCTGGTACGTGGAGGCCGGCAAGTACAACGTGTTACCACTCGACGGGCGGGGCCAGCAACGCTTCGCCGACGAGCGTCCGCAGCTTACGAGCTACCGCACCCGCTACGTGTATTACCCCGGCACGCAGCAGGTCCCGGCTAACGCCGCCCCGAAGGTCTTCAACCGTCCGCACAGCATCGTGGCCGACGTCGAGATCCCTGAGGGGGGCGCAGAGGGCGTCCTGATCTCACACGGCGGCAACGACGGCGGCTACGTCCTCTACATTAAGGACAACTTGCTCCACTACGCTCACAACTACGTCGCCACACAGTACCTGCGCGTCGCCTCATCTGCCGAGCTGACGGCGGGCCGGGTCGAGCTGCGCTACGAGTTCGAGCCTACCGGCGACCCCGATCTGGGCAACGGTAAGGGTTCACCCGGACGCGGCCAGCTGTACATGGACGGGACGCTCGTTGGGCAAGAGGAGTTCCCGGTTACGACCCCGCTACTGTTCGGCCTCGGCGGTGGGGTTTCCACAGGACGCGATGAGGGTGCGCCGGTGCTCCCCGATTACCAGCCGCCGTTCGAGTTTACCGGAACTATCCACCAGGTAACGGTGGACGTCTCAGGCGAGTTGATCGAGGACGACGAGGCGACGATGCGCGCCGTGATGGCGCATCAGTAAAGGGCAGTGCAGTGTAGGGTGACTGGCTAGAGCACCCTTCGGCGGAGGACTTCGCGAGGCTCAGAGAAGAACGCGAGCGCGAGCGGAGAGAGCCTGGAAGCCGCGACACACTAGTCCCCCAAGCCCTACAACAAGGGCGCTTGAGCCTCGGATGACCCAGGAAGCGCTGACGAACTTCGGAGAACCCTGCTTCCACGCACTAGGGCCAATAGCGAAGGATGTTCCGATGGTCTACTTCCCGGTGTCGGGTGTGGAGGTCGACCCACTCGTCCCCCTGCTGGTGGCCTTCGCCGTCTCAGCTCTGAGTCCTCCTCCTGCGGGGGTCTCCAGGGCGTTCCTGCTCCTGCCCTTCCAGGTGAGCGTGCTCGCCTTCACCAGCCCGGCGCTCAGCCCCACCAACCTCGTCTACAACATCTTCGCCACTCCGGGGGAGGTTTACCGCTACGTGCGAACCGGAAATCGATGATGCCGGTCGAGAAATCGGGGGCCGGCAGCTCATGTACCCGGCTGGTCGAAGGTGACGAGTCTCGCGGGGACGAGCTTGACGTGCACCTCCGAGGGATCGACGTCTCGCTTCTTAAGCTCCTTCCGCAGCCGGTCCGTATCGGGCAACGGAGGCGGACCCTCCATGTGGACGAGTACCACGCCGCCTCGGGTCGTGACGTTGCCGGTGCTCCAGCCGACCGCGTCGCCGAACTCGCGCGCCGCCGCAAGCGTCCGCGCTTCCCGCGAGGTGTCGCGGGCTAGCGTTATGGATGTCGCGGTCAACGGGATGCTCACGGCAATTACCATCGCGGCGATGATGATGACCGCGTTACGGCGGTTGACGGTCCGTTGTCCAGGGTTAGCAGTGGGGGCGATGCGGCGGTGGAAGCCGTAGAGCGCCATGACGATCGTGCCGCTCGCGAGGATAGCGGCGACGTTGGTCAGGAAGAGGAGTAACGCTCCTAGTGCCTGG
>DATDKB010000229.1:0-3846 GCA_036520255.1 Rubrobacter sp.
ATTCTCGAACACCAGGGAGCCATTATCGAAGATGGTGATGGTGCCGTCTGGCAGACGGCGAGCGTCGTGTTGGAAGGCGAATCGGGTACCTGGGCCCATGTCAAAGTCGCTCTTCTTGCCCCCGAGGCGCCATATGATCTCACCGGTATTGCGGTCTACCTTGTAAACGGCGGAGGTTTCACGGGCGGAGATTAAGAGATTGTTATCGTAGTCCACGTCTATGGAGTTGATATGGAAGTAGTCGATGCCGGGGTAGTGATCCAGGTCCGCCTGGATATACGTCTCGTCGAGGTCGACGTGATCTAGGCTTTGCCACTCGAAGAGTACCTCTCCGGTTTCGATGTCGAGTTCCTGGACAATTCCCTGCCACGCCACGCCGTCCTGGTCGCCACCGACCGGGGAGAGGTCCCTGCGCGCCGCGTTATAGATCGTGATCAGCGCGGTGTCCTGCGGGGTTATGAGGAACTCGTGATGGTCGCCGTTGTAGCCGTTGCCCGCGCCGAGCCGCGCTATCTCGCGGTAGGACCCGTCGAAGATGACATATTCACCCGGCGTTTCCCCCCAGGTAAGTACTTCTCTACCCTGGTACTTCTGCACCTCGAAGTTCATCGCGCGCCCGGGCTTACCCCGCAGGGGACGGAACCACACCACTTGTCCGCTGTCGTCGATGATCATCGAGCCGCCCTGACTAGCGCCGCCGCTCTCTGGGGCGATGAAGGTATAGCCGGGGGCCGTATCATGCGCCCGCGTGGTCACCTCGACGGCGGGTGGGCTAAGATCGGGGCGCGAGCGGAAGGCCCACACGCCATTCTGGGGCGCGGACGAAACGTTCGGCAAAGACCTGACCTTCGGGATGCGTACGGGACTGGCCTTCGGGGTGTGCAAAGCTTTGACCTTCGGTGTGCGCTCACGCAATTCGCACCCAACCGCGCTCGTCAACGCGACGTACGTTGCACCGATACCCAGCGTTCTAAGGAACCGCCGTCGTGTGAACCTAGCCCCCACAACAGGAACACTCTCCCGTCGATATCCCGTTCCAGCTATCCACCGGCGCCGTCCTAGGCCGTGAATCCTGAACGAACACTGCGCCGCTGGGGAGCGCGAGAATCCCAATCACCGGCGGAATCCTGGTTGCCGACTTCCGAAAATCTGCCGTTCTTCAGGGTTGGCTCCTGGACGAAGGACCGGGGCATCTTGCCCCGAACTTCGCATTCGACCCGAAAGGACGCAAGGTGAAGGCCCAACGAAATACATCCCGTACCCCTGGTCTACTATGAAGAAGAACCGTAGACAGGCGAGAACACCGGCCGGTCTCTCACGCCTGTATGTTGGTCTGGCGCCAGCGGGTGTGCTCGCCGAGGCCCTCTGCTTCAGGGAACTCTTCGCCTTTGGAGAGTTGGACCCGGATGGGTGGCAGCATGGTGCCCCTGTCGCAGACGAACGTGCCCGAGAATGGGGCCTTGTCGCCCGGCCCGAAAGTGGGGCCGTAGGGCGTGTAGCGGGCGAGAATGTCTTCGAGGCTGGCCATCACAGCGTTACCGAGCGGGCCTCGTTGAAGCCAGGCGTCTCTTCGAGGGTATTCAAGACCTCATGGGGAACTGGTTCATCGACGGTGACGGCCATCGCCGCGCGGGAGCCGGGCTCCCCGCGCCCCACGGCCATGTTGCCGATGTTGATGCCGTGCTCCCCGAGGATGCCGCCGAGCTTGCCGATCATGCCCGGGCGGTCCTCGTTGCGGATGAAGAGCATGTGCTTCTCCGGCACCACGTCGAAGTCGAAGCCCATCGCCCCGACGAGCCGCGGCTGCATCCTTGGCCCGAAGAGGGTGCCGCTAACGGAGTTTTCGCCCATGCGTAGCTCCACGAGGCTCGTGTAGTCGGTAGATTCCGAGGAACGGGAGGTCTCGACCTTCAAACCACGTTCTCTCGCGAGCGCTGGCGTGTTCACGAAGTTCAGCGGCTCGAAGACCATCGGAGCGAGAAGACCCTTCTGGGCCGAGACGTCGAGGAGGCGAGTATCGAAGCTTGCGACCTCGCCACGGTACTCGATCCTCAGGGTGTCCGTGGTCTGGTCGGTGAGCTGGTAGAGCAGGCTCCCGAGCGCTTCGCAGAGACCGGAGAACTGGGCGACGAACTCGGCGCCCTCACCCATCGGCACGGGCGCGTTTATGGCGTGCATCGGAACGGCGCCCCTGAGGGCCGTGGCGACCTGCTCCGCGGCCGTTATGCCGGCCCTATCCTGCGCTTCGGCGGTGCTGGCCCCCAGGTGGGGCGTCACCACGACGTTGGGGAGCGTGAAGATCGGGGACTCTGTCGTCGGCTCCTCGGCGAAAACGTCTAACGCCGCACCCGCGATGGTGCCTTCCTTGAGCGCGTTGTAGAGGGCCGTCTCGTCCACGATGCCACCGCGTGCGACGTTTATGAGGTAGGCGGTCGGCTTCATCTTCGCCAGGCTCTCCTCGTTCACGAGACCCGTCGTCTGCGGGGTACGCGGGACGTGCAGCGAGACGAAGTCGGATTGCTCGAAGACCTCATCCGTGGTCTCGGCCCGCTCGACGTTCACCTGGCGCATCCTGTCCTCCGAGACGTACGGGTCGTAAGCCAGAACCCGCATGCCCATGCCGAGGGCGCCGCGGGTGACGATGGCGCCGACGTGGCCGAGCCCGATCAGGCCTAGCGTTTTCCCCGAGACCTCCACACCCTTGAACGCGCTCCTCTTCCATTCACCTTCCCGCAAGGAGGAATCCGCCGCCGGTATGCGCCGCGCGGAGGCGAGCATGAGCCCCAGGGTGTGCTCCGCCGCGGCCACCGTGTTGCTCTCGGGGGCGTTGGCGACGATGATGCCGCGCTTGGTGGCGGCCTCGATGTCTATGTTGTCCACGCCGATGCCGGCGCGTCCTATGGCTTTCAGGTTGTCTGCCCGTTCTATAACCTCGGCGGTTACTTTGGTGGCGCTGCGGATGATCATGCCGTCGTAATCCCCGATGGTCTTCAGCAGCCCTTCCGGGCTGAGGCCGAGGCGGACATCGATCTCGAAGTCTCTCTTTAGAAGCTCTATGCCCGGGTCGGCGAGGTTCTCGGGGATGAGGACCTTCAAGCGGTCACCCCGCTCTTAGAGAAGACCCTCTGGGCCGCACCAACACCCCTGCCGAGCTCGACCGGGTAGTCTAGGGATTCGAGGGCCAGCTCCGTGGCAGCGATCGTGGCAATGATATCGAAGGCGTCGAAAAAGCCGCAGTGACCGATGCGGAAGATCCTACCAGCCATCTCGCCCTGGCCGCCGGCGACCTGTATCCCGTGCTCGCGGAAGATCATGCGCACGAGCTGCTTGCCATCAATTCCCTCGGGCACACAGGCCGCGGTCACCGCCGAGTTGAGGTCCTCATCCGGCCCGAAGAGCTTGAGCCCCATGCCCTTGATGCCTTCTCTCGAAGCCCGGCCGAGCATGATGTGCCGCTCGAAGACGTCCTCGACGCCCTCCTCGATGAGCTGCTGCAGGGCGATATCGAGCTGGATAATGAGGCTCACCGCTGGCGTCCACGCCGTCTGCGCCGGGTCCTTCTCGTAGGCCTTCTTGGCGGCCGTCCAGTCGAAGTAGTAGCGTGGCATCCGCGACTCGGCGTGCATGCGCATCGCCCGCTCGCTCACGCTCACGAAGCCAAGTCCTGGAGGCGTCATGAGCGCCTTCTGCGAGCCCGCGACGACTACGTCGACGCCCCACTCGTCCGTCCTCAACGTGCAAGCCCCGAGTCCCGAAACCGCATCGACGATGGTGACGACGTTCTGTGCGGCCCTCGCAAAACCCTCGATATCGTTTACGGTGCCGGTCGAGGTCTCCGAGAGGACG
>DATDKB010000230.1:0-3591 GCA_036520255.1 Rubrobacter sp.
CGAGCCGTAGATGGCCTCCAGGTTATCGTGCCCTCCCCGGTCCAAACGCCTAAGACCGTTGCATCTTCACCCTCCGCGACCGGCACATAGTAGCCGACGATACGAGCATCCTTCTCCTGACGCACCTCGCCCTATCGGACGGGCCCGATGCAGATTTCCGCGCAACGTCGGGGTTACGGCGTTTCCCGAAGTTGCGCCGGACCTTCTTCTAGCCCCTATCCATCCAGCCCCTTCACCACGTACGGCACAAGATGCTGTATGCTAGTGCGTCCGATAGACGGAGGGTAGACATGGTGGAAAACGTGTCGGCACTGGACGCCTATCTAGGGGGGGAACTCCCTCTACCGCCCGGCTACGCCATAGAGCACGGCGCCGATGTGTTACTACTCCGTCGAGAGGGAGGCTCGGTGGTGGCCGCGTTCAGCGCCGGGGGCGCAACGGCCGAAGAGGTGAAACGAACCGCCTGGGACGACCACAGGCGGAGCACCAACACTGCCTGAACCCAAACCTCCGCATAAATAGCCCGGCATCGGTGCGGAGCAAGGCTGGCAGAACGAACGGCTCGATCGAGCATCCTTTGCCCGATTTCTACGCAGCTTTCGAGCTGAGAGGAGCGAATTTTTCTGCCATCGGCATTCCGCCTATACGCCGTAAGTATATTGACGAGGTCTGCTGAACCCACCCGCCTTTGATGATGTCAGCGTGAACTGCGCCCGAACGGAATTCTAGGAAGTACGCCGGTGCGCGTTCCCACGGCGAAAACGACCTTCCTTCGTCCGTCGTTGCTATGATGTCGGAACGTCGTCGTTGTGTCCGCGGATGCCACGGGCCCGAGTAAAGGAAGGTCGATGTGGCCGCACATTCCGCTAGCGACTGCTGCTAGGTCCCGTCGGGCTCCGCGAGGAAGGCGAGGACGCGCTCGTTCACCCCACGGAGCGCCGCCTTCGAGGCGACGTGGCGGCAGCCTCCGAGGAACTCGGCCAGGGCGAGGTTGGGGAAGATTTTCCTCGCCCTCGGGAGGACCTCCCGGGCGGGGAAGAGCGCGTCCTCCGCGGCGGCGAACACCGCCACCGGCCCCCCGAAGCCCCCGAGCTCTTCCTCGGTGGCCATCCGCGGGAGCCCGGCGTCCAGCCGAAGGTGCCGGAGGGCAGCCCCCATCTGCCGGATGGCTGGGCCGAAGGCGGGGTCGTCGGGCTCCGTGAACAGGGGCATTGCCGCGCGCCGCAGGCGATCCTCGGTGGGAAGGAGGCGGTAGAGGAGCATAGGCAAGATCACCCGGACGAGCATCGGCAGAACCGGGCCAGCGGCAATCCCCGAGGGACAGACCAGCGCCGCCCTAGAGACGCGCTCGGGGGCGAGGCCCATGGTCCTAACGGCGAGGCCCGCCCCGTAGGAGAGTACCACCAGCGGCGCACGCTCCAGGCCGATGCCGTTGAGGACGTCCTCCACCCAGAAGGCGTGGCCGTCCTCCTTCGGCGAGGGTCGGACCTGCGCGCTCCTGCCCGGCTGGCCGACGATGTCGGGCGCGTAGAGGCGGTGGCGTTCCGCCAGCGGCAGGAACCACTTGAGCAAGGTAGGGTTCAGGGAGTTGCCGCCCGGGAGGAACACCGCCGGTGGGGCGCTCTCAGGGCCGACCGCGATCCCATGCGTGTCGCCGAGGCGCGTGCGAACGGTCAGGCTCTCGTGGCCGAGGCCCAGTCCGACGAGCGCCTCCTCGTAAAGCGCCCGGATCTCTGCCTCACCCTCGGGCGTTTTGTAGATGGATTCGGGCGTAGAGCACCTCCCACGGGAGAAGCCGACACGTTCCGTTAGTGTCGCAGGCCCCCTCGCTGACGTCCATCTTCGGTGGTAACCACCAAGGTGCCCATCGCCACCCGAGAGCCACTCTTTCGACAACGTGGATCCCGCTATGGGTCGCGCACTTTACAGCTAGGTTTGTCGCCCTCGCTGCGCTTCCACCACCGAAGGTACAGGGGTGCGAAACGCGACTATGGCGAGGTTCCCTCCGCGAACTTCCGATGTACGGGTTCTAAGAAGTTGCGGGATATGAGTGCGACTCCACCGCAGCATGGCGGAGCGGTGGCGCTTCGGACCCCCGAACACCGACCAAATCCACACTCGGATTCTTACTCGGAACCTTTTCAGACAGTTTCTTTACGGAGTTCTAAGAAGTTCGGGTGTAGGAGCTTTCCCGAAGTCCCTACCCGGGGATGTGGCTCGCGCTAGGGCCACGGCAGCGGTTCCGGGGCGGCGAAGACGTCCTCCGGGAAGTGCTCGTCGAAGTGGATCTCCTCCACCTCCAACGCGTCGAAGTCCTCGCCTCCCAGTCGGGAGGCGCAGCGCAGCAGCACGCCGCGCTCGGCGTCCGCCAGAACCTCGTACTCGTCCGCCCCCCACCATAGCGGCTCCGGGTCGTAGTCCCACTCCTCGACCGGCACGCCCACCAGCCGGATGGCTTCTCGGCCCGCCTTGCGTGTTCTGCCCTCCATGCTCAGGTCCAGGTAGAAGAGGAAAGAGCTCAGCCCGGCGATGCCTTCGGGATCGAAGAGGTAGGTGGTCCAGAAGCTGTCTTGGGCCAACACGAGTCACGGCGGGTCCTCCTCCCGCGGACCCTCACCGATGCGGTTGTTCACTACCGTAGGAGTGCCCACGGCCCTACCGTCCCAGGCGGGGATGTGTACCCCACCGCCGAGGTACACATCCCTCGGGAGCTCTAGCTCGATGCGGTAGCGGCCACCACCGGGGCTAACGCGCGCGTACCACAGCCGGCAGCCCCACCCGAAGGGACCGTTGGGCTCAAGGCGGTGGCCTTCCTCGGAGGAGGATCCGGACGAACCCCCGGTCTCGAGCCCGCCTCGCTGGCCAGGTACCGATCGCGGAGGGCCTTGATGGTGGAGCCGTAGCCCCGGTAGCGCAGGGCGGCGCGCACGGTTTCGTAGCGTCGCGGTGCGGAGCGGATCAGCTCGAGCACGGTCTTGGGGTCTACCGGGGCGCCTTCTCCGGTGGGACATGCTTAGAGGCTAGTGTACGCAGCAGCGCCCCTCTATGCACCGGAGTGCGTAGAGAAACTGTCTAAAAAGTCACTCGGTGGCGTCTCCAGGGTAGAAATCGCTGGCATAGCGCAGCGAACTGAGCCCTCTTTGCCCCGTTTCGTAGGCTCCTATCACCTTCCTATAGGGGCTGGTCAGACTTTTTAGACAGTTTCTCTACGCACTCCGCTGAATAAGGGCATAAGGAAGGGCCGGGAGGATCGGTCCGGAAAGCCCATGGGTGTCGGACTGGGGCTACGGGACGTCTTGGCGCGGGGCTTAGCTTGCGGGGTCGTCGAAGCCGCAACGCCTGGCCTCCACGAGCGAGAGCGAGACGGTGTCCGTCGTGCCGCAGTTGGCACATCTCAGGGCGACGTCTAGCGTGGGCGCCTCCATCGTGGACCACCGCGCTTCCCTGATGATGAAGGACGCAGAGCCGCAGGTATGGCAAGCGAAGCGCTTCTGCAGTATCACTTGGCGCAGGCACTGCGCCCGTTCTCCCGAAGGATACATCCCTGCAGACTACACGCTTCTTCACTCCAGTGGTAGAGAAGGATGTGGG
>DATDKB010000231.1:0-3006 GCA_036520255.1 Rubrobacter sp.
GGCGGCTAGCTTCCAGCCCCAAGAAGAGGAATCTAAAAAGATGCCTACGATGCGGAAGATGCCCGCTATGAACAGGTAGATGCCCAGCAGCAGCACCAGGAAGAAAAGTGAGGCTCCTGGGGCCACCAACAGGATCAACCCGAAGAGAGCGACGACGATCCCTTCTACCAGGACCAGCCCCCAAGGCAGGGCTTCACCTCTTGCGCCAGCGTAACTACTCACCTTCCACCTCCCGCTTGCCTAAGCTCTGAGTAGTCCCCATTACGGACACGGAGCTCTCATCGCGGCCAGTATTCTCCCAGCAGCTCATCCTCTTACCCTTATTCACCCAAGTGCTTGGAAGGTAAATTCTTAGAAGTTCGGCCTTCGCTCCTTTGGCGAAGCAGTCCTCTCCCGATTAGCCAAGTTAGCCGCCGGGTACAGGGCATCTAACAAACTCAAAAGGAGGTAGAGCATATGAACGGTGGCAAAGGGATCTACGTGGGCGGCACCTTAATCTCCATCCTCATCTCGCTAGCCCTGTACTTCTCAGGCAAGCGTGAGACGGCGATCTTCGTAGGCCTGTGGGCCCCGACCATCCTCAACCTGGGCCAGACCCTAATGGACGAAGACTAGGCTCACCAAGGGACCTGAGCCTAGCAGCTCCGCTCTTCCCTTATTCACCCGACATCGGGAACAGATGTTCTCGGAAGTTGGGGTGCATGCATATCCAGCAGCTTGCATATGCTACGCGAGGGACTCAGACTGGAGCACCGTGGCGCCCGTTGTAGCATAGAGTCTTGGGCAGATAAGGGGATCTCGTGCCGTTCAATCCGGACCTCGACGCCAGCCAACCAGCCCTCAACGCCAGCCAACGCCGCCAGGTCGAGCAGTTGGTGCGCCGCGCAGGCAAGAGCTGCGAGGTTTGCGACTCCGAGGATCTCTCTTGCGACGAGAGGGCAGTTCGAACCATCTCTGAGGGGATCTCCGTGCGCCTGTTCTGCAACAACCGAAAAGATCACGCAGACGGGGTAGTGGGAACCGAGCAAGCTTTGTTTGCGCTCGAGGACAATGATGCGCACCGGATCGGCATCATTTAGCTCTGCTCCGAGGTCCGGGGGGTCCAGGGCGGGGGCATGTTCCTCGCCGCAGGGTCTGCAACCCTCTTGGCGCTGGCGTTGCTCGTCTTGGCCAAGCCGCTGAAGGGCAGGATGTTCCCCAACCGCAAGGAGGCCAGGCGCGTGAGGCTGTTAGTCGAGCGGGGCACCACGTTAACCGAGCTGAGGGAGGAGATCGAGGCATCGGAGGTGCCCCTGGATCGTATCGTGGATGGCGGTTCCTTCCGTTGTCGGGGGTCTGCGCCAGCTCAGCCGCGTGCGGGGCTCTTCCGGCAAGGCGCATCCCGCCACGCCCTCGGAGCGCGCTGCGAGCGCGCCGCGAACCGGCCCCTGCCGCTGTTCTCGTCGGCGGACCCGCAAGGTGCGCCGTTGGCGTTGTCATTTGTCGTAATCCCTTCCCCCTACCGGTCGGCGGCGTTCGTCGGCCGGTACTCGAGCGCGACGAGGCGGCCGTCGAGGACGTTGGTTCCGACCAGTTGCAGGTCGATGTACCTAGTTTGGCTTCGATCGACACCCGACCCGCCGGGCACGTTCTTAGACACGGCCGCGGCTACTCGGTTGGATGGCCAAGCGAACACGTTCGTGCCGTCCGCCCGGGGGCTTCCTCGGGATCGATCGATAGGGCCTACGGCTGCGGTGCCGGCCGGCTTGTTAACATGTGGCTGCCAACCGTCGATCTCTCGCAGAGGTAGGGACCCATGGAGCAACAAGGACAAGAACAAGATCGAATCTTGGGGCGCGAGGCACACGGCCCGATCACCGCTGAGCAACTCGACGTGGTGCTTTGGGGACACGCAGAGGTGGACGCGACGGTGGAGTTCACCACCAACGAGCTGACAGCGACGTGCCCGATGACCGGCCAGCCCGACTTCTACGAGCTGAAGCTCGGCTACCGTCCCAAGGCGTACCTGATCGAATCCAAGGCCCTCAAGCTTTACCTGTGGGGCTTCCGGGAGGTGGGGATCTTCGCCGAGGACCTGGCGGCGACGCTCCTCGAGGACCTCGCCGGGGCGTGCGACCCAAGGGAGATGACGGTGGACCTCACCCAGCAGGTACGGGGAGGGCTCAGGATCCGTACCGTGGTTCGCCACCGTGGTGAGGCCACGGGAGGCTCGACGTGAGCCAACAGAAGAACGCTACCCGCGCCGCTACCGACCCGTCGGCCGCGCTGCCGATGTTGCCAGCGACGCTCCGCCTGGGTCCCGTGCACCTGACGGTCTCGGACCTCGAGCGCTCGGTCGCCTTCTACGAGGAAGCGATCGGCCTGCAACTACACCGTCGCGAGGGCCCTGTGGCGGCCATGGGTGTCGGCGAGGAGGATCTGCTCGTCCTCTACGAGGAGCCAGAAGCGCGGTTGGCGGGGCGCCACGCCGGCCTCTACCACTACGCGCTGCTCTTCTCCTCCCGCGAAGAACTGGCGCACGCGGCATTGCGCCTGGCGGCGACGCGGATCCCCGTGCAGGGCGCCTCCGACCACGGCACCCACGAGGCCATCTACCTCCCCGACCCCGACGGCAACGGCATCGAGCTGGCCGCCGACAGGCCGCGCGAGCGCTGGCCCAGGCCCATGAACTACGCCGGCGGACCGCACCCCCTGGACCTGGACGGCCTGCTGGCCACCGTGGCCGGCGAGAAGCCCCGCAGCGCGGCGGGTTCCGGACTGGCGGTCGGCCACGTGCACCTGCACGTCGGCGACCTGGAGCGAGGCCTTGGCTTTTATCGCGACGTGCTCGGGTTCGAGCTGATGGCGTTCATGCCCGGCGCCGCCGCGTTCGTGTCCGCCGGAGGCTACCATCACCACCTCGGATTCAACGTCTGGCGCGGAGAGGGCGTGCCTCCCGTCCCAGAGGGCAGGGTGGGCCTGCGCCACTGGACGGTGGTGCTAGAAGACAGCAGGCAGGTCGCCGCG
>DATDKB010000232.1:0-2822 GCA_036520255.1 Rubrobacter sp.
CAGGCTTCGGGTATTTGACGGTTCAGACCAGTGTAGCTTCGCATGCGAGCGGTATCACGCCCCTTACAGCGCAAAACCTGTAACCTGTTGCCTGTAACCTGAAACCTACAATCGGGAGGCAAGATGTCTGGGATGCTCGTAAACGGTGAGTGGAAGACAGAGAGGCAATGGAAGAATACGGACGGGCGGTTCGTGAGATCCAAGACGCGTTTCCGGGATTGGATCTCGGCCGACGGAAGTAGCGGCTTTGCAGCCGAACCAGGCCGCTATCATCTATACGTCGCCTGGGCGTGTCCGTGGGCCCACAGGACGGAAATCATGCGTAAGCTGAAAGGATTGGAAGAGGTCATCGGGCTTTCGGCTGCCGGATCCTTTATGGGCGAGGACGGCTGGGCTTTCCACGACGAGCCAGGCGTCATCCCTGACACGGTGAACGACGCCAACTACCTGAGGGAGGTCTACGCGAAGGCCGATCCCGACTACACGGGACGCGTCACGACGCCCGTTCTCTGGGACAAAGAGATGGGGACCATCGTCAACAATGAGTCGCGCGAGATCGTCCGCATGCTCGATACCGAGTTCGGCGAGTTTGCTACCACGGACGCACATTTCTACCCTGAAGATTTGCGCCATGAGACCGACGCGACCATAGACGCCATCTACGAGCCCGTGAACAATGGCGTCTACCGCTCCGGTTTCGCCACCACACAGGAGGCATACGAAGAGGCCGTTACGGATCTCTTCGATGCACTGGATCACTGGGAAGAGGTTCTCGCCTCCCGGCGCTACCTGTGTGGCGACCGCATAACGGAGGCCGACTGGTGCCTCTTTCCCACGCTCGTGCGCTTCGACACCGTCTACCACGGCCACTTCAAGTGCAACCTGCGGCGTATAGTAGACTATCCGAACCTGTGGGGCTATTTGAAGGACCTCTATCAGAGACCAGGCGTCGCAGAGACGGTCAACATGGACCACATCCAGAAGCACTACTACAGGAGCCACGAGAGCATCAACCCGACCCGCATAGTGTCGAAGGGCCCGATCCTCGACTTCACCGCAGCGCACAACCGCGAGCGCTTCTCCGACCAGACCCCACAAGGAAATGGGTATACTCGATCTGCGTGAATAGGCTCGAGGATACAAGGGTTGTCGCGTTCGGCGGCGGTACGGGGCTGCCTGTCTTGCTCAGGGGCTTGAGGGACAGGGTTGGGGACCTTACGGCTGTCGTCACGGTCGCCGACGATGGGGGCTCCAGCGGGCGACTGCGCCAGGAGCTTGGGGTTGCGCCCCCGGGCGACGTGAGGAACTGCCTGGTTGCGCTAGCGGGACGCCGCAGGCTGGCCGAGGTGTTCGAATACCGTTTCGAGGCGCCAGGGGACCTGAACGACCATAGCGTGGGCAACATTATTATCGCGGCGCTCGCTGACATGGCCGGCGGGTTCTGTGAGGGTGTTGAGCAGGCGGCCCGATTCCTGAGGATCAAAGGCCGAGTCTTCCCAGCGGCGACGGAGAGCCTGACGCTCCTCGTCCGTTACGCCGATGGGACCCTAACGCGCGGGGAATCCGTGGTCCACGAGGTCGGAAAACAGGTACTCGAGGTCTCCGTCGAGCCGGCGGGGATTCCCGCGCCTCGAGGGGTGATCGGGGCTATACAGGCCGCCGACGTGCTCCTGCTCGCACCAGGCAGCCTGTTTACCAGCACGATCCCGGCTCTGCTCGGCGGCGGGGTGAGGGAGGCCCTGGCGGATTTCGCCGGCCCCGTCATCTATGTCGCGAACGTGATGACGCAGCAGGGAGAGACAAGCGACTTTACGGTCTCGGATCACGTGCGGGCGATAACGGAGCACATCGGGCCCTTCATTACCGATGTACTCGTTCATTCTGAAAACTTGCCGTCCGACATCCTCGCCCGCTATGAGGCGGAGGAGTCCGCGCCGGTCGCGGTCGACACGGAAGTCCTGCGCGAGATGGGTTTGAGGGTGAGAGAGACTGACCTCCTTTCAAAGGAGAGCAGCGCGGGCATCAGGCACGACCCCTCACTGTTGGCGGGGGAGGTGGGCGAGGCTGCCCTCGTTCGCCTCTGAGGTGCGTCGCCAGCTCGCCGCTGGCGCGGCGTCGAGCACCCGAGATGTTGGCCGCTTCGAGCTCGCCGGTCTGGTCGACGCCTCAGGCGTCTGGGACGAGGAAGGTGTTACTCTACGCACCCCGAGCGCGGCTGTCGCCCGCTCCGTAGTGCGCCTGTGGCGCTCGGAGTTCGGGATGGAATCGAAGCTCTCACCGATCGACCCCGACCGCTTCGGCCGTACCCGCTACGCGGTGCGCACAGCGGGCAACGGAGCGATACAGGCCAAAGAAGAGCTGAGGTTCGCCCGCACCGCGCGCACTGCGGCGGAGCGTGCCGGTTACCTGCGGGGCGCGTTCCAGGGCGCCGGCTCTGTGAACCGCCCTGGCGGTCGCGGCGGTCACCACCTGGAGTTCGTGCATCGCGAGGGAGAGTTCATCCGCTGCTGCGCGGATTTCTCCCGTGCGCCGCTCAAGGTCGTGCGCCGGCGCGGACGGTGGGTCGCCTACACCAAGAGCGCCGACGGAGTAACGACCGTCTTGGCCCAGATGGGCCTCAACGACGCAGTCCTCGAGTACGAGGCGAGGGCCGTTCTGGGCGAGGCCAAGGCCAACGCGAACCGCGTCACCAACTTCGACGCGGCCAACGCCGGGCGCACGGCGACGGCCGCGGCCCGCCAGCAGAAGGCCTTCGAAGGAATCGATCCCGAGCATCTACCCTCCGCGCTCCGTGAGATGCTGGAGCTGCGGCTCGAGTACCC
>DATDKB010000233.1:0-7095 GCA_036520255.1 Rubrobacter sp.
TCGGAATCAGCAAGGACGCTAAAAAGGCAGTCCATGTACAAGACCGAAGACTCCCGGTCGATGCGGCGGGCAAATTGCGCTTCGTCTTTCGGTTTGTCTCTGTGGGGTTCGGGCGTCATGTGCAGTTTCCTTTCCCGTAGACCGTGCAAGCATCTGCGTACGACACCGTATTATCTTGCTCCCGGCTTCTTCGGCGGTTGTATCTCCGCGGCTGTTCACCAGCGCCACGCCCCATTGACCTCGGGCGGGCTGACGCCGGTGAACGCGGCGTAGACGGCGAACGTCACAGGGGCCGCGAGATTTTGCAACAGGACAGGGGACCGGGCGAGTATAAGTCGAGGGCATCTCCTACGGTGGCGTAGGCCGAGGTGCCGAGCACGACGGCCGCGACCAGCAGACGGGTATCGGGAACCTTCCCCACGGGCCAATGGTATCTGCCCTGGCGGGTTTACGCGTGCTGATCTACAGCTATCCGAGGGCGACGTCGAGGGACATCATGACGGCGAAGCCGACCATGAGGGACAGGGCTGCGATGTCGGGGCTGCCGCGTTTCGCCTCGGGTACGAGCTCTTCGGCGACGACGAAGATCATGGCCCCGGCGGCGAAGGCCGGGGCGTAGGGCAGGATGGGTTGGGCGACGAGCACGGCCGCCGCACCCACTACAGCGGCTACCGGCTCGACGACGGCCGAGAGCTGGCCGTAGAAGAAGCTCCTGGCCCGGCTCATGCCCTCACGCCTTAGCGGCATGGAGACCGCCGTCCCCTCCGGGAAATTCTGCAACCCGATGCCGACAGCGAGCGCTATTGCGGCGCCCAGGGTGGCACCCGGGACGCCCTCGGTAAGGCCCGCTCCCACAGCCCCGAAGGCGACCCCGACGGCGAGACCCTCAGGGATGTTGTGCAAGGTTATGGCGGAGACCAGTAGAACGCTGCGGCGCCAGCTTGTGTGGATGCCCTCGGCCTGGGATATCTTCAAGCCGGGGTGCAGGTGCGGCAGCACCCGGTCCAGCAACCGCAGGAAGACTCCCCCGGCCAGAAACCCTATAACCGGCGGGACCCACGAAGGAAGGGAGCCCGCCTCCGATAGCTCGATAGCCGGAGCCAGAAGCGACCAGAAACTGGCCGCGATCATGACACCTGCCGCGAAGCCCAGCATCGTGTCCAACAGCCTCCGGGGAACGTTCTTCGTGCCGAATACCAACGCGGCACCCACCGCCGTCATCCCCCACGTGAACATTGTCGCGAGCAGGGCCTGAACCACAGGTGACAACCCCGCGAAAGCCCCAATCATCTACCAAACCCCTCCCAACGGGAGGTGCCGACTCCAACGCTCACGACTCCAGGTACTACCACGAACATGCCGGGCTTACGCACCGAAGAACGTCTGGTAGAGCAGAAAGACGTTGAGCGACACGATGAGGGTGACGACGACCGCCGCGACGGACGTGGTGAGCCGGTGGTTGACTAGCGTTCCCATCACGTCCCTGTTGCGGCAGAAGATGAGCAGCGGGATGAGCGCGAACGGTATGCCGAACGAGAGGACGACCTGGCTTATGACCAGCGAACGGCTGGGATTGAGACCAATGGCAAGCACGATCAGGGCCGGCATCATGGTTATGATACGGCGCAAGAACAACGGTATCTGCCGGTTGATGAACCCCTGCATCACGACCTGCCCGCTGAGGGTACCGACGGAAGAACTGGACAGCCCCGAAGCCAGCAGCGCGACCCCGAACAGGATGGCGGGGGTGCTGCCTTCGAGGATACGCAGTTGCTCGAAGGCCTTGTCTATGTCGCCGACGCCGGTCAGTCCTGTCGAATGGAAGAGGGCGGCGGCCATAATGAGCATGCTCGCGTTGATGGTCCCCGCGATGGCCATTGCGATGATCACGTCGACCAGCTCGAAGCGGAAGATCCTACGCCTCTCCTCCTCCGTCTTTCCGACGATCCTGCGCTGCGTGAGCGCCGAGTGAAGATAGATTACGTGCGGCATGACCGTGGCCCCGAGTATCCCCGCCGCCAGAAGCACGCTCTCGGTCCCGGCGAACCCGGGCGTGAAGAGCCCGGCGAGCACCCTGTCGGCCTCGGGCTCGGCGTAGAACATCTGGAAGGCGAAGGCTATGACGATGACCCCGACCATGGCGGCGATGACCGCTTCCAGCGGCCTGAAACCCCGCCGCTGCAACTCGAGTATCCCGAAAGCCCCCACCGCCGTGAGCAGGCCGGCCGGGAAGAGCGGTATCCCGAAGAGCAGGTTGAGGGCCAGGGCCGCCCCTATAAACTCGGCTAGGTCAGTGGCCATCGCGATGATCTCGGCCTGCACCCACAGCAAGAACGTCACGGGCCTCGGGAAGCGCGCCCGGCAAACCTCGGGCAAATTCTTGCCGGTCGCGATCCCCAACTTCGCCGACATCGACTGGATGAGCATGGCCATCAAATTGGAGACCAGGATCACCCACAAGAGCAGATACCCGAACTGCGCCCCGCCAGCGATGTTGGTCGCGAAGTTTCCGGGGTCAACGTAAGCAACCGCAGCAATGAACGCAGGCCCGAGAAAGGGCAAGAGCCTGCGTAAACCCCTCCTGTTTCCTTTTAGCGATTCGTGCGCGGCCCGCGCCGTCGCACTCTCCCCTGGCAACACACCCTCGACGCCCTTGAGCACCTCGTCGGTCCGTCCGCTCATCAAAAAACCTCTCGTCTAAAATTTAGCCTTGGCTAATCCTATCTTGAACGGTGGTGAATAGTCAAGGCGTCTCGCTCTTGCCAACGCGATTACATGGTCTAATATGGGTCTCAGGATGAACGACCCTGCGGAATCCCATTCCCCCTCGTCATCGGTGGGAGATTATCTGAAGGCCATCTGGGAGCTTGCGGCGGACTCGGGGGACGCGGCTTCGACGAAGGAGGTGGCGGCGCGGCTCTCAGTCTCGGCGGCCTCGGTCTCCAACATGTTCGCGAGGTTGCAGGAGATGGGCTTGGTCGAGCACGAGCGTTACAGGGGAGCCACGCTCACCGAGCGTGGCAAGCAGGAGGCCCTGCGGCTGGTGAGGCGGCACAGGCTGATCGAGACCTTCCTTCTGGAGCACCTCGGGTACGACTGGCAGGAGGTGCACGAGGAGGCCGAGAGGTTGGAGCACGCGGTGTCGGACGCGTTCACCGACCGACTCGCCGAGTTGTTGGGGCATCCGGAGCACGACCCGCACGGGGACCCCATTCCCTCGGCCGAAGGAATCCTGGAAGCCGAGGATTCCTTCCCCTTGAGCCAGGCCGTCGCGGGTAGGAGGCTGCGCATCTCCAAGGTCAGGGACGAGGACGCGGCGATGCTCGATTACTTCGGGGATCGCAACCTCGTCCCAGGGCCGCTGTTGATGGTCAGGGAGGTACGGGCCCTCGACGGCGTCGTGATAATCGAGGACGAGGAGAGGGAGGTCTACGCCCTCGGGGAACCGCTGGCCCGTTCGATGTTCGTCCGGGACGAGTTATCCGCAAACGAACACGTTGGGAAAGGAGCGTCTTGAGCGAGGACGGCAACGAACAAAAGGGAGCCACCCGAACAAAAGCGTCGGATCTCCCACCCGGACCGGACTACCCGCGGTACAGGATCGAGCCCGGCGAAAGGGTATCCCTAGCGGCGATAGACCCCGACGAGACCGAGCACTACCGCAGGAAAAAAGACGTGGCCAAGGAGCTTGAGAGACAGCGCAGGCGCATACAGGGACTTCAGGCGCGTCTGTACGCGGAGAACGAGAAGGGATTACTCATCGTGTTGCAGGCCATGGACACGGGGGGTAAAGACGGTACCATCAAGCACGTCTTCAGCGGGGTCAACCCCCAAGGGTGCAGGGTATCTTCCTTCAAGACCCCGAGCGCCGTGGAGACCAACCACGACTTTTTGTGGCGGTACCACAAGAGCACGCCGGCCAGGGGTAGGATCGGTATCTTCAACCGCTCCCACTACGAGGACTGCTCGTCGTGCGGGTAAAGGACCTCGTGCCCGAAGAGGTCTGGAGGGGACGCTACGACCAGATCAACGCCTTCGAACGCAACCTCTCGCTCGACGGCATTACCGTCCTCAAGTTCTTCCTGCACATCTCCAAAGACGAACAGAAGAAGCGCCTGGAGTCGCGCCTCGACAACCCGGACAAGCGCTGGAAGTTCTCCTCGGCCGACATAAAGGAACGCGCCTTCTGGGACGGTTACCAGGCCGCCTTCGAGGACGCCCTGACAAACTGCTCGACCGGGCACGCACCGTGGTACATCGTACCCGCCAACAAGAAGTGGTACCGCAACCTCGTCATCGCCCGCACCATCGCCGACACCCTCGCGGCGATAGACCCACGGTTTCCTCCGGCGGAGGAGGGTCTGGAGCTGGTAGAGATCCCGGATTGAAGAACCCTCAGCACGGCCGACGGCGCGACCCCTGGTCCGGACACAAGGCATGCTGGAGCTCATCCTCTTCAACGAGCGTGGGAGAGGATCATGAGCCAGGAGTGGCGGCGCGACGGATACGCCATCAGCACCGAAGCCTCACGCCTGGACCTGGAAACCGTCCACGACTTCTTGAAGAACTCGTACTGGGCGCCCGGTGTTCCCTTCGAGGTAGTCCGGCGCTCGGTCGAGAATTCGATGGCCTTCGGGGTTTACCACGGCGCTGAGCAGGTCGGTTTCGCGCGCGTGGTAACCGACCGGGCCACCTTCGCCTACATAGCCGACGTGTTCATCCTGGAGGCGCACCGCGGACACGGTCTGGGGGTACGGACGATGGAGACCGTCCTCTCCCACCCTGAACTGCAGGGACTCAGGCGATGGATGTTGGCCACTAGAGACGCTCATGAACTGTACGGGAGACTCGGCTTCGACAGCCTCAAGAGCCCAGGGATCTTTATGGAGAAAAAGGACGCCTCCTACGGCGTCTGAAGGGAGCCGGCTAAGTTCCCTGCTTCCCGCGCCGCAGGCTCTCCCAGGACCCGTCGGCGAACCAGCCACCGTCCACTGAGAGGGTGTGGCCGTTGACGAAGCCGCTCCACTCCGGGTCGGCGAGGAAGGCGACGGCCTTTGCTATATCCTCCGGTGTTGCGAAGCGGGCCATCGGTACGCGGCCCTCGATGTCCGCATCTGTGTAGCCTCCCGCTCCCTGGTCTTCGGCATCCATCTCCGTCTTCACCCAGCCGGGACAGACGGCGTTGACCCGGACTCCGCGCCCTCCCCACTCCGCGGCCAGGGTGCGGGTCAGGCCGACGAGGCCGTGCTTGCTCGCGTTGTACGCCGCCCGGTCTGAGACCCCGAGCAGCCCGGCGACGGAGCTGACGTTCACGATGCTCCCAGAGCCACCTTCGAGCATCACCTTGCCGAACTCCCTGCACATGAGGAAAGGTCCGGTCAGGTTCACGGCGATGGTCCTGTTCCAGTCGGCGAGCGTGGTCTCCTCCGCCGGCACGATGGCGCTTATACCGGCGTTGTTCACGAGCACATCTATACGTCCGAACTCGTCCATCACCACTCCGACCATCTCGCGCACCGCGGCTTCGTCCGAGACGTCGCCAGGTATAGAGATGGTTTCCGCTCTTGCGGCTCTTAGCTCTTCCAGTGTCTTTTCCGGGGCTTCGAGGTCGTTGGCGGCGATTGTGTAGCCCCGCTCGCCGAGGGCGAGCGCTACCTGCCTGCCGATGCCGCGGGTGGCCCCGGTAACGATTGCGACCCCTTCCCTCTCCTCCAACCTGCTCTCCTTCTACTTTACGGCCCAGAGGTAGGCGAGGGCTGACGTTCCTCCGCGCCTGCAGGCGTTCTCGACCAAGGGGCGGAGGTGGGCGGTAAAGCGTTCTATCTCCTTCGGCGTCAGCGCCTCGTCCATTGCCTCCTCCAGGGTGGGGATCTTCGGGTTCCCGGCGGACCGCAGGAAGATGTCCCAGTCTCTAACCTCGAAGTAGGCGTCGTTCGAGAAGAGCCTGGCCTCGTATTCTAGATGGACTTCGGCGAATCCGGAGTTCTCCGCGAGGTCGAAGAGGTCCCGTTCGTCGAAGTTCAGCATAGGATCCGTGTCCATCGGTTGGATGCGTTCGAACGCCGTCATTACCTTCTCTGCGAGATCCTGGACCGGCGTCACATCGTAGCCGAGGAAAAGGTGTGGTGGGCGGGGCAACTTGAAACGGTTGATCGGCTCAAAGATAGAGACCCGCCCGGCTTCAACACGCGAAAGAACTCCCCAAAGGCCCGCCGCTTGTCCCGCACGTAGATCAAGACCGACCGCGTAGTAACGACGTCCACCGAAGCGTCCCCAAGCACAGAGAGATCGTCGGCGGGAGCGAGCAGGAACTCGCACCGAGCCTCGACGCCCATCTCTTCGGCGAGCATCCTGCTGTGGTCGAGCAGGTCCCGGGAGATGTCGCTGAAGACGACGTGCCCGTCTTTCCCCACGAGATCGAGGGCCCCGAAGGCTATAAGGCCGTCACCCGTCCCGACGTCAAGCAGGGTCTCGCCCCTCTTCACGGCGGCATTCTTCAGAATACGGTCCCGCCAGGAAAGACTCCTGCTGCCCAGAGTCGCCCCCGAAACGACGCTCCAGCAGCCACTCGGCCCATTTGTCTCGAACCGGCCCGGCCACGAATCCTCCTAAGCGTTGACCGGGGTCTTCGGTTCCTCGCCGCGCAGTACGGTCGCCAGGTTCTCAGCAGCGAGGGCGGCCATCTTTTCCCGCGTCTCGACGGAGGCGCTGCCGATGTGCGGGGCTAGGACGAGGTTTTCCAGTTCCAGTAGCTTCGGATGAACCTCGGGCTCGTTCTCGTAGACGTCGAGCCCTGCGGCGAAGATGCGTCGTTCGGCGAGGGCGTCGGCCAGGGCCGCTTCGTCTATGACGGGACCACGCGAGGTGTTGACGAGGACGGTCTCGGGCTTCATTCTCCTTAGCTCCTCCGCGCCGATGAGGTGTGTGGTCTCCGGCGTCAGCGGAGTATGGATAGAGATGAAGTCTGCGGTGTCGAGCAGTTCGTCCAGGTCCATATAGCGGGCCTCGACCTCTCGCTCCGCCTCCTCTCTCCGGGAGCGGTTGTGGTAGAGGACCTCCATCCCGAAGCCCCTGGCGCGGCGGGCGACGGCCTGC
>DATDKB010000234.1:0-18277 GCA_036520255.1 Rubrobacter sp.
CGGTGGATGCCCGGGCCGTCATCATGGACGAGCCGACCTCGTCTTTGGAGGCGCGAGAGGTGGAGACGCTGGTTCGGGTGATCCGGCAGCTGCGTGAGGAGGGGGTCGGCGTGATCTACGTGAGCCACCGTCTCGACGAACTCTACGAGGTCTGCGACCACGTAACGGTCCTGCGCGACGGCCGGGTGGCACACACCGGAAAGCTCGCCGACCTTTCCCGTTTAGAGCTGATCGCCCAGATGCTTGGCAGGGAGCTCGATGAGGTCGAGAAGGAGGGCGCCACCGGCTTCGGCGAGGAGCACGAAGCGAGCGGGGAGCCCATCCTCCAGGCCCTCGACCTCAACCAACACCCTCGCCTGCGTGACATCTCCTTCGAAGTCCGTCCCGGTGAGGTGGTTGGCCTCGCCGGATTGCTCGGAGCCGGCAGAAGCGAGACGGCCAAGGCGATCTTCGGGGCCGACCCGGTCGACTCCGGGTCCCTCAAGGTGGAGGGGGAGGACGTGAAGATGGGCTCTCCCGCCGCGGCGATAAAGGCCGGGATCGCCTTTTTGCCGGAGGACCGTAAATCCGAGGGCATCATACCTGACCTGTCGGTGAGGGAGAACATCGCGGCCGCGGCCCTGCCACGGCTCGCCCGCGCGGGGATCGTCTCGGAGAAAGCCCAGGGCGAGCTAGTAGAGGAGTTCATGCAGAGCCTTGGCATCAAGGCTTCTAGCCCCGACCAGCCGGTCAGGGAGCTCTCTGGTGGCAACCAGCAGAAGGTCCTCCTGGCCCGCTGGCTGTGCATGAACCCGAAGGTGCTCATGCTCGACGAGCCAACCCGCGGCATCGACGTGGGGGCGAAAGCGGAGATACAGAAGCTCGTCGACGACCTTGCGGTGAAGGGTCTGGGCGTCGTTCTTATCTCCTCAGAGCTAGACGAGCTTACGGAGGGTAGCGACCGTGTGGTCGCTTTGAGGGAGGGCGCCGTGGTCGGGCTCCTCTCCGAGGAGGATATCACCGAAGGCAACCTGATGGAGCTGCTCGCGCACGGTGACGGTTCAAGCGACGGGGCCGCAGAAAACGGGGGAAGTAAAGATGGTTAGGGAGGCGGCGGCGAACAAGTCCTTTGATCTCTCTACAGTGACCTCCTGGTTGCGCGGTCGCGGGGTGTATGTGGCCTTCATCGTGCTGGTAATCTTCAACCTCATCGTCACCCCCAACTTCGCCTCGGTGGTGACGGTCTCCACCCTGCTGATCACGGTCTCGCCCATAGTTCTGGTCTCTTTGGGTATGGCGCTTGCGATAGGCACCGAAGGCATCGACCTCTCCGTCGGGGCGGTGATGGCCATAGCTTCGGCCTTCCTCCCGTTGTACCTCGGGTACGGTTGGCCGGTCGCGATATTGGTGACGCTCTTCGCCGGAGCCCTGGCAGGCCTGGTGAACGGGAGCCTCGTCGCCTTCGTGGGCGTGCAGCCGATCATCGCCACGCTGGCCATGCTGGTGGGGGGGAGGGGGCTGGCTCAGATCTTCAGCGGCGGCCAGTCGCTGCCGATCACCGATATGTCCGTCTTGTGGCTGGGACAGGGGCGCCTCTTCGGCATACCCGCGCCTGTGATCGTGGCGGTAGTTGCGGTGCTCGTGGTCGGGTTCCTGGTGAATCGGACCACGTTCGGCAGGTACGTGGTGGCTATCGGGGGCAACCGCTCGGCGAGCTACCTGTCGGGGCATCCGGTGCGCAGGACGCTCCTGGCGGTGTACGTCATAAGTGCCTTACTGGCTGTTGTGGCGGGGATCGTGACTACGGCGCGTCTCGGGGCGAGCGACCCGTCCAACGTCGGCCTCCTGATCGAGCTCTCCGCCATCACCGCGGTGGTGGTGGGAGGAACGCCTTTGAGCGGGGGCAAGGTGAAGATAATGGGCACGGTGATGGGGGCGCTGCTGATACAGCTCATAAGCAACACCTTTATTGCGAACGATCTGCCCTTTACTTGGGCCCAGGTGCTCACGGCCGCCATCATCCTGGTCGCCGTTTACTTGCAGAAGGGAAGGGGAGCCGCCTAGATGACCACTCGATCCGCCCAATCCGGGGCTACCGGCGGGGGTCTCGGCTGGCGCGAGCGCCTCTTCACGACGCTCCAGCGTCGCGGGGCCATCGCCGTTCTGATACTCGTCGTCGCCTTCGCCGCTGTGACGTTCGACAACTTCCTCAGCGCGCAGAACCTGCAGAACATCGTGCTGCAGGGGGCCTTCCTTGGCCTGATCGTCGTGGGACAGACCTTCGTAATCATAAGCGGAGGCATCGACCTTTCGGTCGGGTCGATGTTGGGTCTGGGTGGCGTACTCGCCGCGCTCACCGTGCAGACCTCCTGGCCGCTTGCCCTGATCTTGCCGCCCCTCCTGTGCGGGCTGATCGGTTTCGGCAACGGGCTACTAATCGCCAAGGCCAAAATGGCTCCGTTTATCGTAACCCTGGCGGGATTGCTCGGCATCCGGGGTCTGGCGCTGGCGTTTGCCCACGAGAGGCCCATTCATATAGACGAAGGGACGACGTTCACGTGGTTTGGCCAAGGGCAAATCTTCGGCGTCTCCGTGCCCGTCATCCTGGTGATCGTAACCTTCGCGGTGGGCGGGCTGATTCTCGCGCGCACCAGCTACGGACGTGTAATCTTCGCCATCGGCGGGTCCGAAGAGTCGGCGAGGCTGATGGGGCTGTCCGTGGACCGGACCAAGGTGATCGCCTACACAACCAGCGGCGCTCTAGCCGGCCTTGCCGGCGCCCTACTCGCCGCAAGGCTCGCGACCGGCGACCCTAACGCCGGGTTGGCGTGGGAGCTGGACGCCATCTCGGCCGTCGTAGTCGGGGGCACCTTGCTAACCGGAGGGGCCGGCACGATGAGCGGATCGCTTGCCGGAGTCTTGCTGCTAAGCATACTGCAGAACCTGATCAACCAGTTAGGAACTCTCGGATCCTACGCTCAGCAACTCGTGAGCGGCTTCTTCCTTATCATCGTGGTTGTGGCGCAGGCCTACCTGACCCGCAGGCGAACGTACTGAAAGGATTCGTGTGAACGTTCTGAGCGCTCTTGGCCGGGAGCCCGCGATGTACATCGGCGGCTCCTGGGTAACGACCGAACAAAAGCGGCCGGTGATCAACCCGGCAAACGAATCAACGATCGCCGAGGTGCCCGAAGCCGAAGCCGAACACGCGGAGCAAGCGCTTGAAGCCGCGAAAGAGGCGCAACGCGGCTGGGCCCGCAAGACCGGCCCCGAGCGTGGAGCCGTGCTCAGGGCGGTGGCCGAGAAGCTTCGGGCCAACAAGGAGGAGATCGCCCAACTTATCGTGGCTGAGCAGGGCAAGACGATCACCGAAGCCCGCGGCGAGGTCCGCGACGCGGCGGCTGGTTTCTTCGACTACTACGCCACGTTCGAGCGTGCCCAGGTGGGTGCCATGTTCGCCCCCGAAGCGGCGAACGAGCACCTGATGGTAAGGAACGTTCCCTACGGGGTCGTGGTCGGTATTATCCCGTGGAACTATCCGGCGGCGCTCTTCGCCCGCAAGGTCGCGCCGGCCATCATGGCTGGCAACGCCACCGTCCTCAAGCCGCACGAGGAGACCCCCCTCGCCGCGCTCGCGCTCGCGCGGATAGTCGAGGAGGCCGGGGTTCCGCCCGGGGTCGTCAACGTGGTTACCGGGGCGGGGAGGGTCGTCGGCGACGCGCTGGTGCGGCATAAGATTACGGCGATGGTCACGGTGACAGGCTCGGTACGGGGAGGGCGTGAGATCCTGGCCGCGGCCGCGGAGAACATCGTGCCTGTCTCGCTGGAGCTCGGCGGCAAAGCACCGTTCATCGTACTCGACGACGCCGACATCGAAGCCGCGGTCGAGAACGCGGTAGACGCCCGCTTCTGGAACTGCGGCCAGGTCTGCACGTGCAACGAGCGCACCTACGTCCAGAGCAGCGTATACGACGAGTTCGTGGAACGGTTCGTCGAGGCTGCCTCCTCCCTGCGCATGGGAGACCCTACACGCGAGGACGTGCAGATGGGGCCGAAGGTGAGCAAGCCCGAGCTAGAGAAGGTGGAGGCCCTCGTCGGGGGCGCCGTCGAGGAGGGGGCTGAGATCGTGCTTGGCGGTGGGCGGCCTGGGGGCGATGAGTTCGCCAGAGGGTACTGGTTTGAGCCGACCGTTCTCACTGGTACGACGAACGAGATGGACATCATCCAGAACGAGGTTTTCGGCCCGGTATTGCCGATACAGCCGTTCGATGAGTTCGGGGAGGTCATGGACCTCGCCAACGACTCGCGCTACGGTCTTACGGCCTACTTGTTTACCTCGAACCTGCACACGGCCATGCGGGCGATAGACGCCATCGACTTCGGGGAGGTGTACGTCAACAAGATCGGGCCCGAGCAACTTCAGGGCTTTCACACCGGCTACCGGCTCTCCGGGATGGGCGGCGACGACGGCCCCTACGGCTACGAGCGCTACCAGCGCCGCAAGACAGTCTACCTCCACTACGAAGACTTCGGTACGCCGGCCGAGCTCCAACCATAGGGGGTCGTGCGTGGGGGGAGAATCTTCGGCCCTGCTGACCCTGAACAGGCACGAGGCGCGCACCGCCGAGGCGATCTTCGAGCGTATCTTCCCCGCCGACGAGAACGGCCCGGGAGCGAAGGAGATCGGGGTCGTCGCATACCTCGACCGGGCGCTGTCTGGGGTGTACCGGGACAGGGTCGAGGATTACCGCCTTGGCCTGATGGCCGTGGACTCGGCGGCGAAGGAGCGATTCGGCGAGCCGTTCGCCGACTGCGAGCCAGGAGAGCAGGACGCCGTTATCTTCGACCTCGAACGCGGCACCCTCGCGAACTTCAAGGTCCCCGACCAACGCGGCTTCTTCTGGACGCTGCGCGAACACGCGCGCGAGGGCCTCTTCTCCGATCCGGCCCACTACGGTAACCATGACAAGCTGGGGTGGAAGGTCTTGGGTCATCCCGGCGTCTGGCTGGAACACTCGGCGGAGGAGAACCTCGCCACCGAGCCCGTTACGAAGGGCGGCGAGACAAGGTCCCTCGCGGATGCCGGCTTTTCCTTGGACAACTCGCTGCAAGAGACCGTAGAGATCCCGGGCTATGATTGCCAGAAAGGCGCGGAGCCGCCGTCGGAAGCAGTCGACGTGGTGCTCGTCGGCGTCGGTGCCGTCGGGGCGCTCGTCGCCCCGATCCTGGCCCGCGCCGGACTTAAGGTGGTCGGTCTCGAGGCCGGGCCTTACCGCACGAGGCGGGACTTTATTCCCGACGAACTGAACTCCTCGTACTACGCGAGAGGCGCCATGGGGCCGAAATTTCTCTCCGAGACACCGCGGTGGCGCACGAGAAAAGGCGAGCCCACGAGGGCTGCGACCTTCACGCTCGGACGCATGATGAACGGCGTGGGTGGGTCGGTGATCCACTGGGGTGGCGCCCTACGCCGCTGTCACCCGCACCATTTCGAGTACCTCAACTATGTTCGTGAGAACTTCGGCGAAAAGGTTCTCCCCGAAGGTAACACCCTCGTCGACTGGCCCGTCACCTACGGCGAGCTCGAACCGTACTACACGCAAGTCGAGTACCTGGCCGGCGTCGCCGGCGATGGCGATGCAAACCCGTTCGTACCGCGCAGCAAACCCTACCCGATGCCACCCATGCGGTCCTTCCGCACCGGCGAGATCTTCCGCGAGGCGACCAGGGCGATGGGGCTCCATCCCTACCCTACGCCGGTCGCCGCCAACAGCGTCTCCCACAACGGGTTTCCGGTCAACACCTACACGCCCTGGAGCGGCGCCGGTTTCGGTCCCTACTTCGATGACCGCTGGTACCCGGCGCTAACCTCGGTTCCCGAAGCGCTCGCTACCGGCAACTTCGATCTCAGGACCCACTGCCGTGTCGTACGCGTCCTGACCGAGGAAGATGGCCACGCCAGCGGGGTCGAGTACCTCGACGCGGCCGGCAAGACGCGGGTGCAGGAGGCTCGCACGGTGATCCTGTGCGGTTACACCTTCGAGAACGTGCGCCTGATGTTCCTCTCGAAGACCGACCGGCATCCGGGCGGGCTTGGGAACGGGAGGGGCCAGCTGGGCAAGCACTTCATGACCAAGATGTGGGCCGATGTCTTCGGGTTCTTCCCGGACACCGTCTTCAACGGTCACACTGGTCCTGCGGCCCAGATGTGGAGCCTGGACGACTTCGTCGCGGCGGACTTCGACGCGCCCTCGCACGGCTTTGTCGGCGGGGCCACGCCCAACGTAGAAAACCAGCGCTTGCCGCTCGGGGTTACGCGGGAGGCCCTTCCCCCCGACGTTCCGGCCTGGGGCAAGGACTATAAGGACCACGTGCGAACCTGGCAGCACTGGGCGGCGGTTCGCCTCCAGCCGGACACGCTCTCCTACAAGGGCAACTCGCTTGATCTCGACCCGCGCCACCGCGACAGGAGCGGCCTCGGCCTGCCCGTCGTGCGCATTACCTACGACATGCAGCAGAACGAGCATAGGCTCTCCGACTGGATGGAAGGCAAAGCCGAAGAGATACTGCGCGAGATGGGTGCTACACAGACCTGGCGCGGCCCACGCTTCGGGGGCGTTTTGAGCAGCCACGACCTCGGCGGGTGCCGCATGGGCGAGGATTCAGCCACCTCGGTGGTCGACCCCGAGCTGCGGGTCCATGACACGCCCGGGCTCTACGTCTTTGGGGGGGCCGTTTTCCCTACGTGCCCCGGCGTCAACCCGACGCTAACGATGTGGGCTCTTTGCTGCAGGGCCGCAGAGAGGTTGGTCGGGCGTTTGAGTGACGGAGAAGAGGGATGATCTCGGGGGATGCCATGAACATAGAGCGCGTAGAGACCGCCTACTACCGGCTTCCGCTGGAGCCCATGGGCGACGCCGGCCACGGCGATATCGACACGGAAGAGTTGATCACGCTGAACCTCCACGCCGGAGGCCTCACGGGCCACGGCTACTCCTACACCATCGGCCGCGGTGGGCGCGCCATCAGATCTCTCATCGACGAAGATATAGCGCCCATGATCCTGGGCCAAGATGCCAACGACATACCGGCCCTCTGGGACCTGATGTGGCAGCGGCTCCTGTACGTCGGGCGCGGTGGGTTGGCCTCCTTCGCCATCGCCGCGATGGACGTGGCCCTGTGGGACCTTCAGGGCGTCCGCGAAGGGAGGCCGCTATACGCCCTCCTGGGTGCCGAACCTCGGGAAATACCGGCCTACGGCTCGGGCGTGGACCTTCCAAAGCCGCTTGACGGGCTGCTCACGCAGACCGAAGGTTTCATGGAACGAGGCCTCCCCGGCGTCAAGGTGAAGATCGGACGTCAGGACCCCCGTGAGGACGAGGAGCGGGTCGAAGCCGTGCGTCGTCTCGTGGGAGACGCTATCGACCTCATGGTGGACGCGAACATGGCCTGGGAAGCCGGGGAGGCACTCGAGCGGGGCAGGCGGCTGGAACAGTACAAACTCTATTGGTATGAAGAACCCACCATCCCAGAGGACGTCGCGGGGCACGCCAGGATCTCGCGCCTGTTGGATGTCCCCGTTGCCGTCGGAGAGAGCCTCCATTCTCCGCACGAGTTCAGGCGTTACGTGGACCAGGAGGCCGCCGCCGTCTTACAGATAGACCCGATCACCAACGGCGGCATAACCGCCTCGCTCCGGGCCCTGAAGATGGCGGACGCGGCCGGCCTCTCGACAAGCAGCCACTACACCGATGAGCTGAGCGCGCACCTCCTCTGTGCCTCGAATAATCCCGTCTACCTCGAAAAGCACGCCTTCGCGCTTGACCCGTACCTGGAGGAACCGCAAGTCGTCATGAACGGCCGCGTGCGCCCGACCGAGACCCCGGGTACGGGCCTGCGCTTCGACGCGGAATCGCTTAAACCGTACAGGGTCTCATAGTACAACACCACGATCGCTCAGATCTGATCGGCGCCCCGCCGGGAACAAACCTCTAGAAACAGGGCGTAACCAACCACCAGCGCACCAGCCAGATAGAGAACGTTGCCGACAACGACCCAGTAAAAGAAACCCGCGTCCATGCCCAGGATGAGGAAGTACCAACCGAACAGCACGATGAACGAAACGACGAAGGCCAAAGGCCGCCAGGAGACTTGCGCAGCACAGTGTGTCCATCGAGCCTGATGGCGCTCCACGCGACCCACACCGCCACGACGATCCGCAAGCCGACCACGAAAGGCAACCCCCCGACCTCACCCCATCCCGGATCTTCAGACGAGAATGCGTAATCGAGCAGATCGTAGGTTTGCTACGCCATAAGACCGAAGCTGAGCGCCGCAGCCCCGAAAGCGATCACACGCTCTAGCAGAAGCACATGCTGTGCAGTCGCTCCAAGCGCCCTCATGCTTTCTCGTGCTCGTTTCTGGTTGCATTTCTGGTTGCATATTACGGCAGCATGCGTAAGTTCTCTACTTCGAATGGTCCGTCAGATCGTAAGACGCCTGCGGCAGCGGTGTAGGAGAGGGATCGGCACCCCGGCCAATCCCTCTCCTACGGTTTAGAAGCGGACGTGAGATCCGTTGTTTTGACCCTCTAGTTGCCGCGAGTGGCCGGGCTGGGAGCGGCAGCGGCTCTGTCGTTCACGGGCTGAGGGCGCAAGAACGCGTACCCGACCGCGACCACGTACGTGATCCAGGCGAGCAACTCGAGCAGGTTCGCCTCGGGGTCCCAACCAAAAAAGGTGGTCAAGATCTCGCTAAGGAGCGAACCTTCGCCGATGATCGGCGAACTGCTGACGTCCCAGAGCGGCATCAAGGCCGGTAGGATACCGGCCTCCTCGAACTCGGCCACCCCGTGGGCCAGAAGCCCGGCCGCCACAAGGATCAGGAAGACCCCGGTCACCTTGAAGAACGTACCGAGGTTGATGCGCTTCCCGCCGACGTAGACGGCGTAACCAAGCGCCACGGCCGCCGAGACGCCGAGCGCCGCGCCGAGGGCGACCTCCAGCGGCTCCGAGGTGCGCGTGATCCCGAACATAAAGAGCGCGGTTTCAACGCCCTCCCGCAAGACCATTACGAAGACGAGCGATACGAGCGCGAGGTTGCCACCCCGCTCCACGGCGCTGTCGATGCCACTCCGGATGCCGCTAGCGACCGTGCGCGCCTCGCGCCTCATCCAGAGAACCATGTACGTCAAGAAACCGACGGCGACCCACATGGCCGTGCCCTCGAAGATCTGCTCCGGTCTTCCCTCCAACTCGCCGGCGGTTACGAACAACGTCCCCCCGACGATCAGAGAGACCAGGAGGGCGGCGCCGACCCCGTACCAGACCTGCCTCCTGCTCTCGGGGCGGCCGATCTTGACGAGGTACGCAAGCACTATTGCGACCAACAGCGTAACCTCGAATCCTTCCCTTAGAAGGGTTACGAAAGAACTAAACACCGGCTACCCGCCTCCTCGTGCGTCAGCATTTTCTACAAATGACAATCATTTGCAATACCTGCATGGCAGCATAGGGGCACCCGCCCTGGGAGTCAAGGGGCTGGGGGTCTCTGTGTGAGCCAGATCAAATCGCATGCCGGCGCGAACGACCTCGGGTCCGATGCCGTCGCCCCCTATGACCGCGATCTCGACCATGGTCTCATGCCAGCAACCGGAAGCAGCCGCCATGTAGTGGAGGACAGGGTCTTGCGGTTCCCGCAAAACAAAGACTTCGCGGGTGCTCCGAAGACGGGTGGAGCGGTTAGAATAAGGCTTCGGGAGAAGGAGGTCTGCTGTGGACGAGAGAGACGAGCGGCGAAATCGGGAAACCGCGGAGTGGATGGACAGAATCACCCGCGAGGGGTACAAGACGGCCGTGGATCAGGCTTTCGAAGCGCAGAAGAGCGGCATGAGGTTGTCCCGCAGGTTCTTCGAGAACTGGGTCGAGACGCTCGACGACCACGCGGAACTCAACCGCAGAACGTTTGCCAACCTGCAGGGGCTGGTAAGAGAGCAGCGTGAGGTGTTCAGGGAGCTCTCCATGGAGTCCGTCGACGCCTACGATGGCTTCCTCGATTCTCTTGATGTCTACCAGGAAGAGATCTCGAGGCTGGACAAACGCGAGTACTGAGCTGGGGACTTGCCCGGCCTTGAAGGCGGGCCTGTCGTTGTATACATTGAGCGGGTAGGCCATTCGACGAGGGTTGGAGTACCGGCTCGTGCGAGAAGAAGAACGCGAAGGAAGCCTTCCCGAGACCGCAGATACCCGGCGCTTCGACGGCGTGAACCCACTTGCGACGGACGTGTTACGCCGCAACGGGCTGAAGGCCTGGACCAAGCCGGCGCCCTCCCTGTACCCGCACCAGTGGAGCTGGGACTCCGCGTTCATCGCGCTCGGCCTCGCGCACGTCGATAACCGCCGCGCCACGGACGAGATGGAGAGCCTGTTTCGTGGCCAATGGTCGACGGGCAAGGTGCCGCACATAGTCTTCGACCCCGAGGCGCCGCCCAAGAGCTACTTCCCTGACGCGGAGCGCTGGAACTCTTCCGCTCTTTCTGAGGACGCACCCTCAGGAAAGCGCACCAGCGGCCTATGCCAGCCGCCCGTCCACGCCATTGCCGTCAGGCGCATCTGGCAGACCTCGCGGGGTAAAGACGAGGAGCGCGTCGCCCGCGCCCGCACCTTCCTCGAAGGCAACTACCGGCGCCTCTTCTCCTGGCACCGCTATCTGGCGACCGCCCGCGACCCAGAAGGATCGGGGCTCGTCACCATCTACCATCCCTGGGAGAGCGGTACGGACAACTCCCCGCGCTGGGACGCCGCCCTGGAGAGGGTATACATCGGGGAGGTGCCATCCTACACCCGCTACGACCTCCAGCACGTCTCTGACCCCTCGCACCGTCCCACCGACAGCGAGTACGATCGCTTTCTGTGGCTGCTGGAGCTCCTCAAGCGGTCCCGCTACGACGAGGCGGACATCTACGAGAGGCACCCTTTTCTCGTCAAAGACGTGCTCTTCTCGGCCATCCTCGTCGCCGCCAACGAGGCGTTGTTGGAGATAGCCGAGGTCGTCGATGCGCCCGGCGAGGACCGGGGGCTGATAAAGGGTTGGATCGAACGCGGTCGAGCGGGCCTTGAGGAGCAGTGGGACCCGGATCTCGGGCTCTGCCTCGACTGGGACGTGCTCGCGGACGAGTCCGTGCCTGTGCGCACGATAGCCGGCTTCGCGCCCCTGATCGGGGGCGGCCTCGACCGCCCGCGGCTGCACGATCTGATCGGGACGCTCGACTCGAACGATTTCGCCGGTAACCCCGAGCTTCGCTATCAGCTACCCCCCTCGACTAGCCCGGAAGAGCCTGGCTTCCACCCGCGCAGCTACTGGCGCGGTCCGGTCTGGCCCGTGGCCAACTGGCTCCTGTGGTGGTCGCTGCTCCGCGCGGGGGAGGGAGAGAGGGCCCAGAACATGCGCCGCGAGACTTTGCAAGAGCTCTCGGATGGCGGCTTCGCTGAATACTTCGAGCCGTACACCGGAGAGCCGCTCGGCTCCGGGGAGCAGTCATGGACCGCCGCGGTCGCCCTCGATATGCTCGCAACAGGCGGCGCTGACTAGCACGCTCAGGTGGCACCGGCTCCGGGCTGGCGAGACGTGGGGGCCTGGTGGACAAGAATGCGATCTGCTCCCGTTCGTAAGTCGAGTCTGCCCTCCGCCCCGTCGCGTCGATAGGCGCTCCCCTGTAGCCGGTGCCGCAGGAGCGGAAGGATGGCACGCACGGGCGCATCTCGAACCCTTTTTCTCCAACCGCTCACCCGCACGCTCTCGTCGACTCCAATTTAGGGCCACGAGGCTCATAGCCTGTCTGAGGGCGTGTTGACAGTGCCCGATCCGGCTACAGTGCGCATCTATCCGTTTGCCACGCGCCGCGCGGTGGGCGAGAATGCGCGGGCACATGGACGGGACGAATACCATCAGGGGTGTGTGGCGGGCGGCGTTGGCGATCATCGGGATGCACCCCCTGGCGACGCTCGCGCCGGCCGCTGTGCTCGGCGCGATTGGGGAAGTGCCAGCCTACCTTATCGACGAACGGCGCCTGCTGGACCTGATCCTCACCCTTGTGACCGCCTACGTCGCTTACTATCTCTACCTGGCCTATGCCGAGGGGATCGTCGGGCTGGCCGAACGGGGAGAGCGTAGCCTCGGCCCGCGCGGCATGCTCTCCGAGTTGGCCCGGGCCGTGGCTTACGTCCCGAGCGTTATCGTGGCCGCGTTGCTAGCAGTCACTATCTCCACGCTGGCGATGGGATTGCTGCTGATCCCGGGTATATGGCTGTACACGCGCTGGTCGCTGGCAACCCCGGTAATCCGTGATCGGGGCGTCGGGCCGTTCGCGGCGACGCGACGCAGCAACAAACTGGTGCGTGGCCACTTCTGGTTCGTCTTCATGATTGCCGGCGTAGCCTACTATCTCGAAGGCGTGATTACCCATGCCGGAGCATTTGCGGCAGGGGTAGTTACGGGATCTCACACGTGGGGAGAATGGGTGGGAGGTTCGATCCTAGCGATGCTGGTCATGCCCCTTGCGGCCTTCGCCACCTCGCTGACCCACTCGAGCCTGACGAAGCAAAGATAAAGACATCAGGCTTCAGATGATGGGCGACGGGATCGCCCCTCCGTACCGTGTGCCGGTAGGGCACTGTAAACTCGCTGTCGGGAAGATCGGTATAGTGGGAGTCTGGACTTGGCGAGGATCGATAAGGAGGGGATCACCGTGCTTGGCAAGACGGTCGAGGACGCGATGAACGAGCAGATCAAGAACGAGCTTTTTTCGGCCTACCAGTATCTCTCGATGGCCGCCTACTGCGAGTCGGAGAACCTTCCGGGCTTCGCGCAGTGGATGCGCTCCCAGGCCCAGGAGGAGACGGTGCACGCGATGAAATTCTACGACTTCGTGCTTGAGCGCAACGGCCGCGTCGTGTTGCGTGCAATAGACGGACCCCTGGTCGAGTTCGGGTCTCCCCTGGAGGTCTTCGAAAGGGCTCTGGAGCACGAGAAGAAGGTCACGGCGCAGATCAACGACCTCTACGGTGTCGCTGCGAAGGAGAACGACTACGCGAGCCAGACCTTCCTGCAATGGTTCGTGACCGAGCAGGTCGAGGAGGAGAAGAACGCCGGCGACGTCGTCGAGACCCTCAAGATGGTAGGAGACAAGAGCGAGGCGCTTTTCCTCCTCGACAGGGAGCTCGGACAACGTCGGGTAGAGGAGCAGCAAGCCGACTGATACCAAGCCCGATTGAACGTCGACGCTTTGGCGGGACCGCCACCGCCCAGACCCAACTCTTCTGCTACCCATAGACTCCCGCTTTTGCGGAAACGACTAAGGACCAGGCGTGCGCTCGCAGCCCGAAAGCACTACTGGCCAAACGAACTCGGTATGGTGCCCCGGATCTCCACCGGCAATGTTGATCCGCAGGGGTAGGGACCGCCTGCAACCAGAGGTCGGTGTTAAAGCGATTCGCAGGGGATCAATACCTCTGCACGTCGCGCCTACAGCTAGTCAGCAAGAACAAAGCGCCAACATGCTGAAGTGCTGAGATGCTGACTGGCTGTCAAGATTGGGCAGCCCTTCCGCCCAGCCACCCATCTCCCCGTTCCTTGAGCCAGGTTGTCCGCAACCTGTTCGCCGCGATCCTTGCTGGCATGTCCTCCGGCTCGAGGTCCTCTAGACGTTTGTACGAGGTCTTTCCGCCGCTCATCAGCGCTACCAGCCCGCGCTCGGCCTGTCTCTGGTCTTCGGAAGCTAGCCTTTGCAGGAGCGCGGGGAGTTCTCCCGGCAGCGGTTGGCCTAGCAACCTGGCGAGCTGGCCGTCCTTGCGCAGTTGGAGTTGGCGCCGCTCGGTCCGCACGAAGCGCTTCCATGCGGCCGCTTCTTCGGCCTGCTTTTTCTGCCTGGTCTGCTCTCGCTTGCGCGCAAGCTCTTTCTGTCTGGCGGCTGCGACCCAGGCAGCGGCGAACATCGCCCGGCTTCGCTCCCTGGCTTGCTCACGATCAGGCGCGAAATCCCCCCGCTCTTTGCGAGTGCCTTGGTCTGGATCGTCGTGTAACACCAGAAACACCTTGCTCTCTTGTTGGTGCTCGGGCCCCGAAGAGGAGCACGCCCGGGCTCTTGTATTTTTGGGCTAGGGAAGGCGGTAAAGGCTCCATTGCGCGGTATCCGGCTCTCCTATTAATGCTTATTGTATCACTAAGCGACCTTTTCATAGGCATCGTCGCTGACGGCAGCACGTTGCTACGATGAGGTGGGGATGATGATTACTCGGTAGCTGCGCGGGAGTGTCACCATGATTGACCGAACGCAATCTTTCGTGCTCCTCTACTTCGGTTTCACCCGGATCGGCCTCGTGGTTATCCTACTGGTCGACCCGACTATCTACGACAGCATTATGGAGCTGACCGCGGTTTTGCGTCCCCTCGCCAGCCTCGCTTATTTGGGTGGAATCCCGGTCCTCATCACTGTACTGGGCGTTCTGGATGATCTTGGCCGTGTTACTGATAGCTGGAGTGCCGCGCACCCCTGCCCCTGCACACGAACTCGTCGGGCTCTCGCTCCGGCCGGTCCCGACTTGTAGCTCACGTTCCGGGCTCTTCTCGGCTTGGTACAGGTCGGGATCTGAGTCCTGATGTTCTCAGGATATCGTCGTGCAGGTCCCTGGGCGGTATTCTGAGACAGGCTCGACGCTGTATACCGGAGGTGCGACCTTGGCGCAACGGATGACGGAAGACGAGTACGAGAGCTTCTTGCTCGGCCGCGCTCGGACGGCTACCCTCGCCACAGTACGGGCCGACGGCAGCCCGCACGCCGCCCCGGTCTGGTTCGACCTTGACGGCGACACGTTTGTTTTCACGACGGGCGAAGCCACAGTGAAGGGGCGCAACATACGCCGCGATCCCCGCTTAAGTCTCTGCATCGATGAAGAAGAACCGCCATTCCACTTCGTCGTGATCGAAGGCACCGCCGAATTAACGGCCGACGATCCCGACCTCCTTCACTGGGCAACACGCATCGGCGGCCGCTACATGGGCGCCGAGAGGGCCGCCGAATATGGCCGGCGCAACGCCGTCGCAAGCGAACTACTCGTCCGTGTGACCCCGCGCAAGATCCTCGCCTATAAGAACATCTCGGATTGAACGGCGCGTTTCAGCTAATCAGCACTTCAGCAGGTCAGCATGTCCGGCCACTTCGTAGATAGTTAGCCGGCTAACTATCTACGACCGAGGCTTTCTTGGGGGCAGCTGCGTGCGTGTCTGGCAGCGGGTGCCGCCCGCACACTGGCTGACCGGCTGACAAGCTGAAATGCTGACCTGCTGCGATGCGGCGTGGTGATACGTTATGATCTCGGGGGTGGACAGACGTTTGAAGGACAGAGGAAGGGACTTCGGTCGGGACGGTCTCGCGGGGCGGCTGCGGGAGGCGATCTCTCGGCCATTGGATGGGTGGCGGGAGGTGTACGAGAGCTTCTCGCCGGTGGACTTGAAGTCGGGGGAGAGGCGTCCGCGGGTGCCGCCGGGGGCGGACTCGCGGCGGGCGGCGGTGCTCGTTCCGATCCTCATCGAGGGTGAGCAGGCGCGGGTGGTCTACACGGTGAGGAAGGAAGATCTCGCCGACCACGCGGGCCAGATCTCCTTTCCCGGAGGCAGCGCCGAGTCGGGCGACGGGTCGCTGATGGAGACGGCACTGCGCGAGGCCGAGGAAGAGATCGACCTGAGCCCCGGTCTGGTCGAGATCATCGGGGAACTCGAGGAGGTGTACATACCGCCTTCCAACTTTCGCGTCAGCCCGTTTGTCGGGCTGCTGCCGCCAGAGGCCGAGCTGGTGTTCGCCCCTGACGAGGTGGAGGAGATCTTCACGGTCTCCATCGAGACGCTCACCGCCCCGGAAACGTTGCGCAGGCTGCTCTGGCGCCATGAGGGCCACGACTACGAGGTGCCCGTTTTCGCCATCGGTGGTCCGTCCCCGCGCAACATCTGGGGCGCGACGGCGGCTATGACGGCGTCCCTTCTCGCACGCCTAGGCTGGCAGGGGTACGGACGCTAGGGGGCGGTGTGCTGCGGCTCGTCGCCATAGCCATTTTCGGCCTGATGTTTCTGGCCGTGATGGGAGACACTTACGGGCTTCTGCTTACCCTCGCCGACCCGGCGCCTGCGGCCGACAGGTTCGGCATCGACGCCGGGGCCGAGGTGCTGCGTAGCAGCGTGCTCCTCTTCCTCGCCCTCGTCGTGGCCGGCGGGGCGCTGCTGGCCCTGGTCGGCCTTCTTGCCCGCAGGCCCGGGCTCTTCCACAGGAGCGCCCTCGTGTGCGCCCTTGGGTACCTCGTGTACGGGTTGTTCCAGGTCGTCGACGGCCTGCTGCAGGTTGGTTCCGGTATAGTGGTCGTGGGGGGCCTGATCTACGTCGTGCTAGGCGCCATCGCATACGCGATGCACCGCTCGGTGTTCTAGAGTCGGTCAGCATTTCAGCAAGAATACGGGCCAGACGATCACCGTTCGCAAGAAGAGGCTCATCCGGCAGAATTCCGCTTTGCGAGCGCGGGTGGCATCGGAGGAAAAAGCTGACCGGCTGGAATGCTGACTAGCCGACCAGCTTGCCAAGCGGGCGTGCTGCTCGGCGGCGGAGCTGCCAGGCTCGTGTTTCGGATCTCATCGCCGGGCATGCCACCTGGTAGATTCTCCTCTCGTGGCTACCGAGACAGGAAAAGGCAAGGACGTTCGGCCGGTCTACAAGGACCATAACCTTCACGTACTCTGGGGCGTGACGTTGATGGCGGTGCTGGGGACGTCGAGTATAACGCCGGCCTTCCCGACCATCGTGAGGGAGCTTGGGGTCTCCAGTGGGCAGGTGGGGCTCTTGATCACGATCTTCACCCTGCCTGGCATCGTGATGACGCCGGTGCTCGGTGTTCTCTCCGACAGGTACGGAAGGAAGAAGATCCTGGTTCCCGCACTCCTGCTTTTCGGTCTCGCCGGCGGGGCTTGCGCGTTCGCCAGCAGCTTCGATATGCTCCTCGCCCTCCGCTTTTTTCAGGGTATGGGGGCCGCCGCCCTCGGGACCCTGAACGTCACGGTGATCGGCGACATCTACGAGGACCGCGAGCGAGCTAGTGCCCTCGGGTACAACTCCAGCGTCCTCTCCGTCGGGACCGCGAGCTACCCCGCGATCGGCGGCCTGCTGGCTACCTTTGGTTGGTTCTACCCGTTCTTTCTTCCTTTTCTGGCGATTCCCATAGCCATCGTCGTCCTGCTCTCACTGCACAACCCCGAACCGCTCAACGACGACCGGCTGAAGGACTATTTCGGCAGCGTCTGGGAGAACCTCCGCGACAGAGAGGTTCTGGGGCTGGTCGGAGCATCCTTGCTGACGTTTATCGTCCTGTTCGGACCGCAGATTTCCTACCTGCCGATCCTGATGAACGCGCGCTTCGACGCCCCTACCTACGTTATCGGGGCGGTACTTTCCGGCGCGTCCCTCACGACCGCGCTGACCTCGACCCGACTCGATCGCCTGACCGAACGCTTCTCGGAGAAGGGCCTGCTGAGAGCGGCTTTCGTGCTCTGCGCGATCGCGCTGGCTATCGTCGCGTTCGTGCCAAGTTTGCCTCTCCTCGTGCTCCCGACCATCCTGTTTGGCGTGGCGCAGGGGATCAACCTCCCCAACGTATTCTCGCTCCTGAACGCCCACGCCCCCACGGAGAACCGCGGGGCGTTTATGGCCACCAACGGCATGTCCCTGCGCGCCGGTCAGACGATAGGCCCGCTCTTTATGGCCTCCGCAGCTGGAGCACTCGGCCTGACGGGAGCCTACCTCGTCGCCGCCGGCCTCGCCCTTGTTGCGTTCGCGCTCGTGTTCGCGTTCGTGCGCTAGAAGCAGGGCTGTTCGGAACTGCCCCTACGCCAGGCGCTGATCAGGTCGACGGGGATGTCGTTTCCAGCTTCGACGCTGCCCGGTGTGGTAAGCCGTTGCAGGATGGTCTTGTGGACCTCTTGGTGGGCTCCGGTGGTGCGTACCGGTGAGCCGATTACGGTGTAGAGGTCGCGGGCGCCGACGTATCGCACCTGGGCCTCGATGCCGCTGTCGATGGGACGAGTAAGCAGCTCTAGCTCGCCCGTGATGGCTCCTGCATCGACCGTCATCACGCCACCGGTCGTGCCGGTGAAGGAAGTGACGAGGACTGCCGAAGGATTTTGTCGCGGATCGCTCACCAGGCTTGGCACCCTTGCAGCATCTGTTGAAGCTTTGCTCCTTCTCGCGCGTTCACCGTGAGGTTCC
>DATDKB010000235.1:0-8454 GCA_036520255.1 Rubrobacter sp.
ATAAGGGCAAGAAGAAGGGCCGAGGCTGCTACGCCCCCGGCCCTTATGACTACTAGTACGGATACCTAGTACGGATTCCTCTTCTCGCAGTTGCTGTTTATCTTATCGATGCCTTTTTCGAAGAGCACCACATCAGACCCAGAACCGCAATCTACGGTGTCCACCACGCGGTCGGTGCGGCCGGTGTAGATTTCGTCGGCACCGCTGCCAGCGCGTATCTGGTCTTTGCCCCCCCAGCCATCGAGGTCATCATGCTCCGTCCCGCCGTGCAGATAGCCGGCACCATCGTAGCCATCGAGTTCGTCTTGCCCGGCTCCTCCAAAGAGCTTGTTGTTCCCGTCCGCCCCGTCTAGGGTGTCCGCGCCTTCGCCACCGTAAAGAGTGTCGTTACCATGACCACCGTCTACGTAGTCATTCCCGTCCAATGCATCGACTTGGTCGTCCCCGCCGTATGCGTAGATGTATTCGTCGGGGCCATTCGTGCCGTAGATGTGGTCGCTTTCGTCAGTGCCCTCGCAATTCCCATCCTGATCCGTAGGACAAAACACTGTATTGACGAGGTGGTCAGCTAACGCCACCCCACTGGCAAGCAGCAGCGCTGCGGCAAGCGTAGACAACAGTAGAACGATCCTTTGGATCACCCCCTCCACCCTTCTTTAGTGGGGAGTAAGAATAGTGTGCCCCCCATCCACCACATAACAGCGAGAATAATAGACTGCCGCCGCGAATGGTGCATCCACCCAACGGCACATCTTCGCGCGGGCGGGAGCGTCGGGCCAATCCTTCGAACGTGAACGCCACGATCGGGCCGTACGTATAAAGGCCGGAGCCCCGAAGGACTCCGGCCCGGGCAGTACGCAGCGAAGTTGGCGGCTAGGCAGACAGCGTTCGGAGGCTCTATAGGCTAACTACGCCCAGAGCCAACAACACTACGAGGGCCAAGATCGAAATCAGAGTCAGAACTCCCCAAATGAACGTAACCTTGTTGCTGCGCAAGGTCCTCTTCCTCTCGTTTAAAACGCCACGCCACAAGATCTTACTCGAATACTCCCAGGAACAAGAAGGGCCGGGACACCCGATTAGGATACCTCGGCCCTAGCTTCGCTAAGGAGAAGGGCCGCAGCTGACCGCCATGTATCTCTCAGGCGCGAGTCCTAGTCTGCACGGTGAGCCCGACCACGCCTTCGACAAGATCCTGGTGGTCGAGAAGAAAACCGAGCGCCCCAAGTTCGCCCACGACAAGGTGGCCGAGCGCCACGACATGGCCCTCGTCTACTCGGCCGGCTACGCCACCGAGGCGTTGCACGAACTGCTCGACACCGCCCGGGCCGGTAACTACCAGATCTTCACCTGGCACGACGCCGATCCCGACGGCTACAACATCGTCCGTAACCTCCGGGAGGCGACGAAGAACATGCCCGTGGCCATCGAGGTGATCGACCTTGGGCTCACGGTCGAGCAGGCCCTCGACCTCGGGTTGGCGAGCGAGCCCTTCGCCGAGGATCGTAAGCTCGGCGCGGCCCTCATCTCCACCCTGAACGACGTGGAGCTGGAGTACTTCGTGGACCGGAAGACCCGATTCGAGATCAACTCCATACCTTCGGCCACCCGGATCGCCTACGTCGAGAGGCTCCTCGCCGAGAACGGGGCTAGGCCCAAGTACGTCCCCCCGGACCACGTCCTACGGGCGCGGGTGAAGTTGGACTACGAGTACGAGATCGAATGGCGCGTGGAGGGCGCGATCGCGCGCTTCGTGGACAAGGACTCCATTGTCACCCTGGTGACAGAGGCTCTCAGGCAAGAGATCCAGGTCACCAAGGCGGCCGATCTCATCCGGGATCGGTTTGAAGAAGAGCCCGCCACGACCTGGGATAGCGTCGTGGATCGGAAGCACTCATTCTGGGCACGACATGAAACGGGCCGCCATCGAGGAAATCGTGCGCGAGACTATCGTCACCTTGGTGACGGGGGACTAGCCGTGCCGACAAGACGGGCGGCGGAGGGTTACATCGTCCGCAAGCTCACCCGAGCGCTAGGGGGTGGATCCCGCCGACCCGGTCGAATAGCACTGCATATGGCAGTTACCATACGCGCAGCGCTACATATTGTCCTTTTGCAAAATTTTCGCAATTAGACCAAAAACGACCGTCTATCGCCCTTCACAAAACAGCACGCTGTTAGTAGAATCATCCCGTTGCAGATCCGAGGCGGAGGGACGATGGTCCAAGTAGGCGAACAGGTCAAGCGGTTGCGAGAGGAACGAGGTTGGAGTCAGCCGCGCCTCGCGGTCGAAGCTGGAGTCGCGGTATCCGCGGTCTCGCAGATAGAGAACGGAAGACGCAGCCCAAACGTCAGCACCCTGGACAAACTCGCCGAGGCGTTCGGGGTGGGGGTAGCGGAGTTCTTCCCAAAAGCCCAACGCCGCTCGTTGCCTGAGCCGTCTTTGTTCAGCGACCTCGAGGACGAGCGGTCTTCCGTTGCGGTGGATGGCATCTTCGGCGTGCTGGAGCGGTGGCACGAGCGTCGGCTCGCCGAAGTGCGCGACTCGGCGAGCCTGCATTTTAGGGACCCCACTTCAGCGGCGCTCTGGATCGCCGACACCAGGGAGGAGGCCAACGAGTTCTGCATTTTTGTGTCGGAGTGGATGACCGAGCGCCCGGAGGCGGTTGAGTCCATAGGGGACGCGTTACACCTTTTCAGCGCCGGGCTAATGCTTGAGAACCCGGCGGACGCCGGCGAGACGCGCCTGCAAGAGATGGAGGGAATCCCCGACGAACTAGCCGCGCGCAGAAAGGACCGTGCCACGGACGAGTCGCGAGCGAGCATGGCGCGGCTACAAGAATTGAGAGATGCCGCAACCGGATAGTAGACAAGAAAAAAGGGGCCGCGCCACCACGCTACAGCCCCGACCAAACCCCTAACGCAAGGAGTCTTATGAGGATTCTACCAAAGGTTGAGACCCAACTCTACGGGCAACCCGAAGCAGTGAGAGGGGGACCCGGACGTGCCGCCAAGCTCAACCCGGATCCCCGCACCGCGGCCAACCCCGACCCAAAGTCAAGGGCGGTCGAATGACATTTTACCCGAACTCGAGCCCTCGTACGCTATCGGATTCACACCGCCACACGCACGAGGTAGGCTCCGCGATCGCGCCGGACATCCTGGACAGCAGCGGGGTCCACACGATCACGGACGGCCGCCAGCTCCCCCGCGGCTTCGCGGGGCGCCAGCGGAAACGCGCGCCCGGAGTCCTCTACGAGGTCCACCGCCCGAACGGCAAGAAGGCGTGGGTGTTCAGGCCCGACGATGCGGACCCCGAGAGGCCCGGTCTTAAGTACGAGGCGACCTGCAAGAAGCTCGGCGGGCCCGGCAACGTCCTCTACGTCCACCCGAGCCAACGCCAACTGACAGGCGATACCAGCGTACCCGTCATATTCGTCGAGGGCATCAAGAAGGCGCTCTCGATCATCACCGCGGCCAGGGCGGCCGGGGTCGAGGTCCTCGTGGTCGCGATCCTGGGGGTGTGGAACTGGATGGCAGACGGGAAGCCCATCCCGGACATGTTCGACATCCCCGTCGAAGGCCGGGATGTTGGGATTGTCTACGACGCCGACATACTGACCAACGCAAGCGTACAGGGGGCCTGCAAGGGGCTCGTGGAGCTCCAGATCGACCGCGGCGCCGCGGTGCGGGTGGCCTTCCTGCCAAGCGCCACGAAGGGCGTGGACGACTTCTTCGCTTCCGGCAAGAGCTACGCGGAGCTCCTCGTGACCATGCGCGCGTACGACCCTGGAGACTTTGAGAGGGTGCGACTCACGCGAGACGAGAAGCTGCGGGCGCTACTGGAGGACCTCGAGCGCCAGCACGCGGGCACCGACTGGACGACACCGGGCGGCGACGCAGACGAGGACCTGTATCTGGCACTCAGAGCGCGTGCACGGAAGCATGGGAAGATTCACCCAGATGGCATCTGGGTTACGGGGTCGTGGGGAGCACTCGGATTTGAGGCGAAGCTCAGCAGCTCTCGCACGGTCGGCAAGGGACTATCTCGCCTGGAGGCGCGGGGACTCCTCTACCGCGACAACGAAGGCCGCAAAGAAGGCAAGCCGGGTGTGTTCGTGCTCCGCGCGGGTGTAAAGCACTTGGAAGAGAGCGGTGCGGAAGAAGGGAAAGTAACGAGGTCGTTACAAGAGTCTGACCCAGGCACTTTACACCCGCGCTCACCGCGGCTGTGGGCGTCGCGGCCGAAGTTCAAGCCGACGAAGAAGATGATACGCAAGCACCGGCTCGGTGTCCTCTCTTACCTGCCGGAGCCGCGAGATGGCGTGACGAGGTTGGGCAAGAAGCGCTCGCACGTCTTCGACCGTCTCGACGCCGCCGGCGGCGCGCTCTCCCTCGACGAGCTGGCGCGGCTGATGGGCGTGAAGAGGCCGCGCGACCTGGTGCGGCGCAAGAAGACGGAGAAGGGCCGCGACGGGCTGTTGGTATGGCCGGAGAATGCAGGAATCGTCGAGATAGAGGGCGATGTGGTGAGCCTCACCCCCGACTGGCTAGATCGGCTCGACGAGCAACGCGAGCGGGGAGGAGAGCTCGAGGCTGACGAGCAGGCGAAGACGGACCGCAAGCGTAGGAGCCTCGCCTATCGTGAGCACCTGGAGCGAAAGCGCGGCAAGTCGGCAGCCTCGAAGGCGAGCGCGGCAAGCCGGGAGGCGCTGCTGCGTAGCAGAGAGGCCAAGGCTCGAGGCCTTGCAGCGGAGGCCGAGCGCACCGCGGCGGCGGCGAAGGCAGAGGAGCTGCGCAAGGCGGAGGTCTTCGCGTGCGAGCGTCTGCGGGAGCTTGGACACATCCGGCTCGCCCTCCTGCAGGACATCGCGCGTGATGTGGGCCTCGACCCCTGGACCATCACTCAAGCCGTTGAAGCTTTGGGATGCCAGGTCGAGAAGCTGCCGGAGTTCGACAACCAAAGATTCGTGTTCGCGCCGATGGAGGGGGTCGCATGACGGCTCCGCAGAAGCCCATGGAGCCCTGGGACACCGAGTTCGCCGCCGAACTGGCCGCCGAGGCCTTAGGCTACCTCGTACGGCACTACCCCGAGTGTGCCGCCTCCGAGGTCCTCAGAGGGCACGAGGAAGCCGCCCACGAGGCTGCGATGGACGCCGATGAGGTGAGATACCGGGAGGCGCTCAGGAGCTACTGCAAGGCCGGTCGAGACGAGGCCCTGCGTGTACGACGGGGCGCGGCGTGAGCTCGGAGGAGGAACGCTACCTGCGCTGGCTCGAGATGGGGTGGGAACACCGCGTGGGCACGTCCCGCGATGAGCAACGGACGGCGGAGGTCCTCGAGGCGTTGCGTGCTGTGGCCGAAGAATCGGGTCGCTTGGCGGCGCCGCCGGGGTACGAGCCGGAGGGGTCGCGGTGGCGGGGAATCCCGTAAAACACCCCCGTTTTCGGGGGGCGGCGTGAGCGACGATCGGAGGGCCGAGCGCGACCGTAGACGGAGGGAGAAGCGAAGGGCCAAGGAGGCCGCCGAACAACGGCTTGAGCTCCTCCAGGGAGCGTGGCGCCGGCGGCGCGCGGCCGAGGAAGGCGGGAAGGGGCGCTCGGATGGGGGGCGCCCGGAGTGAGCCTCGAAACCCGCGACGCCATCATGCTCGCGATCTCCCTCCTCGCCGCGGCGTGCTCCGCGTACCTGTACGTGCCGGCGGTCCTCTACCGGGCCTGGGGCGCCGTCTGGTCCTTCGGGATCTCGCTCTTCGTGTTCGGCATCATCGCCGTGGTGCTGTTCGCGAGGCTCCTCTGGGAAACGGCTTGAGCCCGGCGGCGTGGGATATCATTGACCTCGTGCTGTGCCTGGCGTTCGCGGCTGGGTTCTCCTACTACTACGTCGCCGGGGTGGCCGACCGAAACCGTGCCCTCTCCCGCGCGTCGGCGCTCGCGTTCCTCGCCTGCCTGGCGGGGGCCGTCGTGTTCGCGGTGAGGAATGGACGCTGGGTTGAGCCTTCCCGCCGGCGGGAAGAATCCAGCACGGGTTTAACCTTTTCCGATCGCTCGGGATTTTCATTTGGCTCGATTATCACTAAATATAGTGACATAAGTAGGGATAGTGAAACACTCCCGAGGAAAGGCATAATACATATCAATGAGCGTTGAGGTGGTCGACAAAGGAGGCAAGGCGTGAGCCACAAGAGGGCCAAGCGCGAGAGGCGCAAGCGACGCGTCACGGCGTCCCCCAGGGTGGACCGGTTCAGGAGCAAGGCCCAGCGGGTCTCGCTGCCGTGGCTCGGCTCCGGCGAGTGGCTCGCGCGCAAAAAAACCCCTTGCGCTTCCGCTTCAACCCGAGGCGGCTTATCGAGTGGGCGTGGGAGCTGCAACGGGAGCGTTTCGCGTGGGAGGACGGCAACACCTGAGATGAATAGCAACGAGATACGACGGCTGCGCCAGCTCGAGGAGCTAGCCGCCAAACGTCAGGAAGCAGAGATACCGCCCGGCACCACCCGGTACGGGCGCCCGTGCCCTACCACAACCAAGAGGTAGCCGCCATCGAGAAGGGTCCGGAAGAGTACCGGCGCCTGATGCACCGGTACGGCTGGACCGACGAGGACCTCGAAGAGGAATCGCGTTGGTGGCGTAAGGTGGATCAACGGATCGAAGAAGCCGCGCTGGATGAGTTGACCCAAATGTATGACCAAATCAACTTCATGTCCGTCTACGGACCGCACGAGAGATATCCCGGTCCGCATCAGTGGGTTGCGGGTGATGCCGCGTTGCCCCATCCGACGCCGGAGATCTGCGCCCAGCGCGAAGCCGAGTGGGAGGCCAGGCAGGGGGGAGGGTCTCTATAATGGCCAAACCGGCTTACTGCCTGTACAAAAAGCGGGATGGGACCCCCTGTTCGGGTATTCAGAAAGGGCCCCATGCCGGTTGCTATCAACACGATCCCGCCTTCGAGCTCGACCGAAAGCGCGACGCCAAACGCAACGGCAAGAAGGGTGGTCGTGGCCGGCCTAAGCCCGGAACCGCAGACCTCGTGCGCTTGCAACGCGTGCTCGAAGATTTGGCGGACGAGGTGCTCGCGGGCACCGTCGACAAAGGGAAAGCGGCGGTCGCCTGTCAGCTGCTCACTGCCGCCCGAGGTTGCATCGTGGCCGCTGGAAGATTGCGCGAGCTCGAGACCGTGGAAGAGCGGATCGCGGCTTTGGAACAAACGCTGTCCCCCAACCGGTCCGGATAGGGAAGAAGAACGAGAATGGACCCGACTTTTTCGGAGATGCCGTCCATAGAGTTTCTGCCGCGAATGGTTACGCCACCGGTGTGACGCCCCTCTACCAGTAAGCCTCCTGAGGGCGCGCCTGTCACCCGTGTTGTACTCCTTCAGCGGGCGGCTGTGCGCGAACGGCCCGGCCGTCCCCCACACTTTCCTTTCCCGCATGTGCCCCGCGTCGAGGGCTACCTGACTCTCACGCGGGGCCTGCGGGGTATTGACGCGGCTCCCACAGCTTGCCCCCAGACGCACGAGGATCGCGTCTAAGCCCTTTCGGCCCCGGTCCTGGCGGTTGTGTGTGTATGTAGTAGGATGCCCGCGTGGGAGAAGAGCATACACGCGGAGAGAGCGCAGCAACAGGCCGCGAGGACGCCGCGTCTTCGGGGTGGGTGACGACGCAGGTGGCGGCGAGGTCCCTCGGGGTGTCTCCGCGTACCGTCCGCTGGCACATCGAGCACGGCAACCTTGAGGCTGAACCGCAAGGTGAAGGTGTGCGGCGCGCCTGGCTCGTCTCCATAGATAGCCTCCACGCCTTCAGGGACTCGCGGCAGCGGCAGGGCCACTCTCCGGAGGGATACCGCGTCTCGTCTGGCAGCGCGGACACTGCCGCGGAGAGTCCCGGCAGTGCTATCCGCGAGCTCGCCGACCGGCTGGTGGAGGAGGCGGCCAGGGCCTCGGAGTACCGGGTGCGCCTGGAGATCACCGAACGGGCCGAGTCCACGCTGCGGGAGGAGCTGGCCGAGGAGCGCCGCCGGCGTGAGGCCGCCGAACGGGAGAGCGAGGACCTCCGCCGCGAGCTGGCTGCCTTCGCGGAGGCGCGAGAATCGCCCGAGACCGTCGTCGAGGGCGGGTCGTCGAGGGCGGAGCCCCACTCCGCTACGGCAAGGGCTCAGGAGGGCGCACGGCGGCTTCCTTGGTGGCGACGAGTGTTCCGCTGATAGTCCAGGTCCAACCCGCACATGAAGATAGGAGGCTTAAGTGGGACCGAAGGACCCGAAGGACGTTGCCCGAGACGTTGCCCGCGACCTCTCCGGCATGGCCGGTGAACTGGTGGCCTTGAAGGGGGACGCCGCCCACTGGCTCAGAGAGCCCGAGTACGCTGTCCTCCTGCTGAGATTGGAGAACGCGCACGCGGCGGTCGAGGCAGCGCTGATAGAGGCCAGGCGAAGGGTGCGGCTGAACGAGGGACAGGAG
>DATDKB010000236.1:0-3933 GCA_036520255.1 Rubrobacter sp.
AAAAGGAAGAACTATAACCTGTGCAGAACGGTCCACCACGTTGCTATTGGTATCAGCTCGTCCCCGATGTGGTCGTAGGGCGAGGGATGGAAGAACATGAGCACGGTCAGGAGGAGCGAGGGTCCGAGCAGGAGGAGCCGCCGGGTAGCGGGAGAACTAGGCATCTTACGACCTTCCGAGGTGGGACCGATACGTAAATCTAACCATGTATCTCCCTCAGCGGTAGCAGATCGGGAACCGCCCGCCAGTCGTGAAAACCCCTGACATCGTCCCGTCTGGCGACGAGGTCGCGGTTCCACGGTTGTATCTTGGTCGCCGCCCACAGGCCCGCGTCGGCGACCCTTTCTATGGTGTCTGGCCTGTCGTCTATGAGGCCGAAGGCCCCGAGCTCCTTGAGGATGCCGAGCTTGTCTTCCGTGGTGACCGTCAGCCCAGCACCGGGACCGAAGTGCGTCTGGAGCCAGGGTTTTAGATGCGGCGTCATGATCTCCGGGTCGTTATGGGTCACGAAGTGTATCTCTATGCCGAACCCGGCGCGCAGCCGGCGCACCACCTCAGGGGCGCCGGGATACGGGTCCCGCTCACGGATACGCACGGGATCGAAGACGCGGTCGAAGATGATGGTCGTGGTCTTCTCTCCGTAGGTGTCGAGGAGGTGGGTCCAGGTGGAGACCATCTCCACGTCGAGCGCCTCGCCCGTGACCTCAAGGACCGCCGCACAGACCCAGGCGCCTGTGTCCCAGATGGTTGAGTCGATGTCCAGGCCAAGCGTCGGCGCTCTACTCATCCAGGATCTCGAACATGGCCGATGTCCTCTCGTTCACCGCGATCGAAACATCCACACGTCGGAAGCCGTGCCCCAGCTTATTATCGGCCTGATGGCTCAAGACTAAACCAGCAACGGATATCGTCCCGACGCGTCGCCCCCCGAACCAGGTTCAGGGGACTATCAACTCCTGTATCGGGATCGCCTCGGTGAGCCCTGATGCGGGGTCTACGACAGCGTAGTCCGCCCCCGCCTCGCGGGCTACGAGAGCGTGGCGCCTGAGGCCTTCTCTATCCTCGACGATCCCGTGGCCTTCCGGCAGGTCGAGGTGGGCGGCCCTCTCGCGGAAGGCGCGGGCTTTCTGTAGTGAGCTGAAGAGCGCGGCCACGAGCACCTGTCCATCATCGACCTCGACGGAGATCAGGGGCGCCTCTCCCCCATCGTCGGAGATCAGGTAGAGGGGGAATGGGATCTCACCGGCAAGCTCCTGCGTTTTCCGGGCCACGTCTTCGGCATGGAACAGCCCGGCGCCCCCTTCAGAGACGACGAGCACGTAGTCGGCACCCGAGAGCGCGAAGACCTCGACCGAACCCCAGTCGGAAAGCTCTCGCGGATCGAGGCCGGAGAGGCTTTCCATGCCATGCGCGGCGGCGCCCGTTGAGAACTCGCCAGCAAGCTCCCTGTCGGAGAACAGGGCACCAATCTCGGCCGTCTCGCCGCCAACCTGAGTCTCCTGGAAAACGTCTTCTCCGCGTGGGTCGACCAGTTTGAAGAGCGGTGGGCGGGGGAGGTCGTCCAGGGTCAGTTCGCGTGTCATCTCATCCATAGTCTTCCCCCCGGTTTGCGAGGTCTTTGGCCGAGCCGCGCGGGAAGAACGTCGCGACGGCGAGAGCCAGGAGGCCGAAGAAAAGCAGTACCCAAAACGCCGGGCTGAGCGAGGCGGCGAGGGCGCCGGCCAGCTCCGAATACGCCGCGTCGGGGATGCGGCCGCGCACGGCTGGCTGCAGCAGGGCGTTCGGGTCGGAGAGCAGGCGCCCGAGGCCCTCATCTCCACCGGCCGCCCTGTCGACGGCGGCCCTGTAGCGCTCCCCGAGCGAAGCGTTCAGGAAGGCGCCCATAATCGCGACCCCGAGCGAGCCCCCGACGGTGCGGAAGAAAACCACGGAGGAGGTTGCCACGCCGCGCCGGCGCCAGGGAACCGCGTTCTGCACGCTGACCAGGTAGCTAGTGCTCGAGAAGCCGAGCCCCAGTCCAATCACCACTACGGCAACCACGATATAGGCGAGGGAGGTACCGCCGTCCATCGGCACGCACAACGCCGAACCGAGCGCGATCAGGGCTGAGCCGAGGAGTAATGTCGCACGGTATCCTGTAAGCAAGAGCAGCCTCCCCCCGACGAAAGACCCAACGGGCCATCCGATCGAGAGCGAGGCCACAGCAGCCCCGGCTGTGAGCGCCGTCCCGCCAAGTGCACCCTGCACGAAAAGCGGCACGTACACCGAGACGCCGAGCAACACGCCGCCTATCGCCACGTTCCCGAGCGCCGAGACGGCGATGATCCTCTCCGAGAACAGGTCGAGCGGAACGACGGGATCGGCCGCCCGCCGCTCGACTACCACGAAGAGCAAGAGCACGATTAACCCACCGAAGAACAGAGCCAGGGTCGTCGCCGACAGCCCCCCGTCACCGCCAAGCAGCGCGAACAAGACCGCGACGAGGCCGCCGGCGAGGAGGGCTGTGCCGAGGTAGTCCGGGCTACGCTCGCGGCGTTCGAAGGACTCGGTCAGGGTCGCCGCGAGGAGGATGGCTGCGACGATGCCGAAGGGCACATTCACGTAGAAGACCCAGCGCCAGGAGATCAGATCGGTGATAAAGCCGCCGGCCGCGGGGCCGACCACGGCCGAGATGCCCCAGACCGCCCCGAAGAGGCCCTGAACGCGCGCCCGCGTCTCCAGTTCAAAGATATCCCCCATTATGGTTATGGCCACGGGCTGCACGGCCCCCGCCCCGAGGCCCTGAAGAGTACGGAACAGGATCAGGGCGCCCATGCTCTGCGAGGTCCCGGCGAGCACGCTGCCGAGCAGAAAGAGGAAGATGCCGGCCAGATACACGGGCTTCCGGCCGTAGGTGTCCGACAACTTGCCGAAGACGGGCCCGGTCACGGTCGCCGCGAGCAGGTAGGAGGCGAACGCCCAGGGATAAAGTTCGAGGCCGCCAAGCTCCCCGATCACGGTCGGCATCGCCGTCCCCACCACCGTCGAATCGAGCGCGGCCAGAAACGTCCCGATGAGCGTGGCGAGCGTTATGAGAACCTTGCGGCGCTTGCTCAGCAGCATGTCAGCATTTCAGCCGGTCAGCACTTCAGCTTGTAGTTTTCCATATAAACCTCCCACTGGTATACGGATTGGCGGTCGGCGGAGAGCCTGTAATCGTGCGGATCGTTTTACAGTGTCGCGCGACGAGCCATCAGCCTGTCGGCCGTCAGCAACCAAAAACCTGAAATGCTGACACGCTGAAGTGCTGACCAGCTAGATCAAAGACTTTGGCCTGGTGAGCTGCTGGACGACGGAGACGAGGCTTTCGTCGGTGAAGGGTTTCCTCAGAACCCGCACCGAGCCCTGGGTGCGTTCGGCGAGGGCTTTGGTGGCCGGGTCCTTCTTGGCCGCGGTGAGGATTACGGGGATCTTCTGGGTCTTGGGCATGGCCTTCAGGCAGTGGCACGTCTCGACGCCGCTAAGATGGGGGATCGAAACGTCCATGATTATGAGGTCGACCCTGCGAGTGAGGGCCTCCTGCAGAGCCGTGCGGCCGTCAGCGGCCGAGACCACGCGAAAGCCGGCGTCCTCGAGGGCGCTGCCCGTTTGCTCGAGCGCCCCAACGTCATCGTCTGCGACCATGATAGTTGTCCTGCGGTCCACGGCGCTAGATTTTACACCCATTTCACGCTTCCGGCGAGCGTGATATGGGCCACATCTGTGTCCGACGCGCCGGAACGGATGGGTTACACTCTTTTTCAAGTAGAGAACCGGATGTCAGGCACGAGAGGTGAGCGTGACGGAGCAGAAATACTTTCGAAAAGGCTTCAAGATGCGGGAGAACGTCCAGCATCTTCTGGACAGGGACTACCGCTCCGAGGTCGTCGACAGGATCCGCGAAAACGGCAACCA
>DATDKB010000237.1:0-5826 GCA_036520255.1 Rubrobacter sp.
GATGTGGATCTTGAACGCCCGGTAGAGGTTGCGTCCGCTCATGGGGGTCCCAACCTCGGAGGGGAATACGAGGCCGTGGTCCTCCCACAGCCCGGCCTTCCGCACTCGCTCCTCTAGCTGACGCTTGCGGTGCGCTCTGAGAGCGCTCACGGCCCGCCTGGAGAGCCTGAGATGCCGTCCGCGACCACTCTTTGGGGTCACGAAGGTGCGGCGCCCGCGCGTCTTCGAGAGGCTACGGCGAACTTCTAGCGTGGGATTCGCGCCTTCGAAATTCACGTCTTCCCACTTGAGGGCCAACAGCTCGCCCTGCCGCAGGCCGGCGGTGATGGCTAGTACGTAGAGGGCCTATATACTGTCGCCTCTTACCGTATCGAGGAACGTCCGTACCTGGTTCCCTCGAGAGGGGCTGCATTTCCTCGCTGCGGGGTCGTGGTGGCTTCACGGACGCTGCGGAGTTGCGTGGGATTAGACCGTCGTCTGTGGCCTGTTTGAGCGCCTTGCTCAGGGTCCGGTGGATGTGCAGCACGCTTCGGGGAGCGAGCCCGGCATCCAGTTTTTCCCGGTAGAGGCCGCGCACGTGACCAGGGCCGAGGGTCTTGAGCCTGATCCTTCCGAGCGCCGGGCTCAAATGCACCCGGACGATGCTCTCGTATCTCTCGTAGGTCTTCTGGCTCACGGTATCTCGAACAGAGTGAGACAGCCAGCGGGCCAAGTACTCCCCTACAGTCGTGGTCCCGGCGTCGAACGTCAGACCCCCCTCACGGTCGGCGAGAGCCTTCGAAAGCTTCGCAGCGACCTCTTGGCGGGTCTTGCCGTAGAGCGTCCTGCGCTTGCGTCCCTCGGAGTATACACGGTGTACTGGCCACACCAGCCGCCACCCTTGCGCCGGAAGAGGCTGCCCTCGCCGTTGCCGCGCTTGCCCATACCTAGCCCTCCGTCTTTACGAGCTCTTCGGGCTCGACGTCCAGAGCCTTGGCGAGCTTGCGGATCGTGCGCGGCTGCGCGCCCATCACGCCGTGCTCAAGTCGCCATATCGTGTTGCGGCCCACGCCGGCTTTCTCCGCCAGTTCTTCGAGCGTCAGCACCCTCCGGCGCCTCAGCTCCCTCAGCCTCGGCATATCGACCTCCATAGGGTCAGCGTACACATGGGCAAATTGTAGCGCAATTTTGGTGAAATACTAGACATTAATGGTGATAGTATGGTAAAATAGGGATGTCAGGTAAAGAAATGGCCCCGGCGGTGTTGGAGCATCCCGGAGCCCGGCCCATAAGGAGTGATCTTATGGACACAAGAAGTGTAGCAGCCTACGTGCTGTGCAGGATCGAGGACGATGCCTCCCTCACGCCCGTGAGCAGGCACGGGGATGTTCTCACGGGGATAGCCGCCGGCGGCTACGCGGTCGAGGTCGAGGACTTCGATTTCGCGTACGCTCTGTACGCCGGAGATCCCTCGAACGGGACGTCCACGCGCGTGGCCTCCTTCCGCGAGGTCAGGATCAGCTACCGCATCTGGGCCGCGAGGACCGGCCGCATCAACCTCAGCGTCGAGGACCGCTACGACCACGACGTAGACGAGCTTATGGCCTAACGCCCCACGAGTACCGGATTTCGTTGGCCGCGCCTTCCCATCGCCTCCCGGCGCGGCCTTCGCTTCGCCCGTAAAGCGTTGCACGGCGTAGTAGACATTAAGACCGGGGCCTAGAGCCCTCAGAAGCCAACCTCGCGGCTGAGAAGCTCAGGGAAACCCCGGCGGGTGGGCACTCCTCGTAGGAAGAAACTCGCCGGGGGTGAATACTTACACCCCCCAGGACCGGGGACCAATGCCCTCAGAAGCAATCCTCAAGCGTCTCGTTGGGGTTGATCGGCGATTAGTCCGATCCCGAGTTCGCCGGCTGGGTAGGTCTTCATCTACATCTTCTGGATGTGCAGTACCGCGCTCCACGGGTAGAAGCTCGTACGCGGCGCCTCAATTTCAGGTTCGTCGGTGGCTATCACGATGCCACCGTCATTTACCGCTTCTAGAGTGCATCTGGCGGCGCTGCTGTTATCCCCGTTCCAGTGTGTGAGGGTCACCTGCTCTCCGACCCATGCCTCCGGTATCTGCTCCCAGGCCGCCATATCGCCTCCCTGCTGTGCCCTCCGACACCGCTCATCTTACCCTTATATGCTCGCCGCCCCCGGGGTGCAGGTCTTCAAGCGTCGTCGAGCGCGTTAAAAGCGGGGTGTGGGCAACTAAGCGGGGCGGCCACCCTAATGCGACCGGGTGCCGTATGCCGGGTCACCCCCAGCGACAAATTATCGAAACCCCGAAACGGGTGAGCTAACTCGCCTTCAGCATCAACTGCTCGTCCACGATCCGGGCCGGAGAGAAGCGTAGTACCGCAAACTTCGCCCAAACGGAGTTCTGAGAAGTTCGCACGGGTTTTCGGCGGATGGCATCATGCCTGGCGGTGGAAAAGGTTAGCCCGCTTCGGCCTCGAAGCGAGAGACGACGAGGAGGTGCTAAAGGGTGGTCCGGGTCCCCAGCGAAGATCATCTGCTCGAGCTCGACGGCGGGCGTACCGTAGGATACGCACCTGGGGCGATCCCGATGGGGCCGCCGTGTTCATCGGCCACGGAACGCCGGGATCGCGTCTGGACCGCTACCCGGGCGTCGACGACCCTGAGTGGGTTCGCGGGCGGCGTCTGCGCTTCATCGGCGTCGACAGGCCCGGTTACGGTTACTCCGACCCTTGGCCTGAGGCTAGCCTGCTCGACTGCGCCGGGGACTTCGTGCGCGTGGCCGATAACCTTAGCCTGGAGCGCTTCGCAGCGCTCGGTGTCTCGGGGGGTGCTCCATACGTTATCGCCCTCGGAGCGTTGGCGCCCGAGCGCCTCGTGCGCATCGCCGTCGTGAGCGGCGCCGATATAGGGATGGACCAGGAGGAGACGCCGGAGGAGTTGGCCGGCGCGCTCGGTGAGGAGGCGCGGATACTACGCGAGGACCCCGAGGAGTGGTACGCGGGATTCATGGCCGAGGTTACGGAGGTCGATCATCGGGTGCTCGAGCGGCCTGAGGTTCGGGCAGTTTGTATCGAGATGTTTCAGGAAGTTGTGCGTCAGGGCGCGGTGGGCTGGGTCGACGACGTACTGCGCCTGGGGCGTACTTGGCCGTTCCGGCTCGACAAAGTCGTGGTTCGCTGGAGGGGTGCTCACGGCCCTGGGCCTTCTCAACCCCTTGGGCCCGCTCGGGATCATAGCGTCCATGTCGATGGCCACGAGCAAGGCCCACCGCGGCAAACCCATCTGGGTGACCGAGGGCGGGGCCGAACTGCTCCTGCTCAACATCGCGGTCTCTACGGCCCTCATGATCCGCGAGCCCGACGGGTACTCCCTCGACCGGGCCTTGGGAATCCGCCTGCCACGCTGGGAGGACCCTTAGGTCTTGCCGGGATCATACTCACCGTGCTCTATGCCGAGCAGCTCGATGCCGCTGAGCCACCTCAGCAAGAGGAGGCTCAGGAGGAGAGGTCTCAGGACGAAGCGCGCGAGGAGCTGGCCGGACCATAATCGCAGCCGGGCGTCTCGCAAATAAGCCTCACGGCGGCCGGGTCGGGGCCCCTTACTCGTTGTAGGGGTTCCGGCCCCTCTATAGGCGAACTTCCAAGAACGCCGTAAAGCGGAAGTCCAGCTTCTGAGAAGACCCCTTCCACGCACTCCGCTGAATACGTCGCTGTGCGCGCTTGTCAGGGTCCTCTAGGGCCGCCAGAAAGCACGGCTAAGCAGGACCAGGACCGTGAACAGTTCCAGGCGTCCCAGCAGCATCAAGACGGCGAGGGTGGTCTTGGCCGTTGCGGGCAGATTTGCGTAGAACTGGGAGGTTCCGGCCGCGCCAGGGAACGCGCCCGTTATGTTCACGCAGGCGAAGACCGATCCGAAAGCCTGCCCCACGGGGACCTGGTGCAGCGCGATGAGGAGCGTTCCAACGGCCACGGTTGCCACGTACACGAAGAAGAAGCCGAGTACTCCAACCCGGGTCCGTTCGGGTAGCACCCGGTCGCCCAACACGAGGGGCGTAACGGCCCGCGGGTGGACCAGGCGGAACATCTCCTGCGCGGCGTTGCGCGTCAGGAGGTAGACCCGGATAGCTTTTATGCCTCCGGCCGTCGAGCCCGCGCAACCGCCTACGGCCATGATCAGCACCAGCAGCGCTACTGAGAAGGGGGGCCAGGCGCTCCAGTCCGTCGTGCTGAAGGCCGTCCCCGTGGTAAGACTCGCGCTCTGGAAGAGGGCCTCGCGGAAGGTGATGGCCAACGAGGCCCCGTGGTCGGAGGCGTGCAGGTCGGCGGTTATCAACATCGTGCTCGCGAGGATCACCCCGAGGTAGGTGACGAGCTCGGCGTTGCCGACGGCACGTCCCAATCCGCGCCGGGCCGCTATGTAGTAGATGGCGAAGTTCGTGCCAGCCAGCACCATCCCCACCGTGATCGCCAGCTCAACGGCCCAGGAGTCGAAGGCTGCTATCGAGTTCGATTCGGTAGAGAATCCGCCGGTCGTGACCGTGCTGAGCGTGTAGTTGACCGCGTCGAACATTCCCATCCCGGCTAGGTGAAGGACGATCACGCCCCCCAGCGTAAGGCTGCCATAGACGAAGGCCAGCACCTTGACCGTGTCCCGAATGCGAGGGGTGATCCGCTCCTGCACCGGGGTCGCCGCCTCGGCAGTATAGAGTTGAGTCGCGCCGAATCCCGCCAGCGGCGCGATGGCCACGAACAGCACTATGATGCCTATACCTCCGATCCACTGACTCAGGCTGCGCCAGAGCAGCAAGGCGGGTGAGAGCTCTTCCGGCGTGACCGTCGCGGCACCGGTGGTCGTGAAACCGGCCATGGAGTTGAAGAAGGCGTCCACCGGACCCATGAGGCCCGAGAGCATGAACGGTAGGGCACCGACGAGCACAACACCCAACCAGCACACGACCACCATGAGGAACATACTCTGCCTCGAGACGTAGCTGCGCGGTTGTCTGCGCGTGGGGTAGTAGAGGACTGCGCCAAGGGCCAGGACAATCACGCCGGGCGCCCAGAAGACCCAGGCTTCCTCAGGAGCCTTCAGCAGCGAGTAGACCGCCGGGACGAGCATCGCAGCGCCCCCGGCGGAGATGAGCATCGCCAGCGCGTTCAGGATCATCCTCAGGTGAAGAACCTTCACGCTAATTTACCCATGTGCTCGGAAGGTTGCGGATCCTGCGGTGTCTCATGCCTTGCTTCACCTGCCCAAAACCTCGCCGCAACGGCGTCCTCACGTTCATGATATCGAGCCCAACGACCGAGGCGAGCCATAGAGTGCCGAACTTCTGAGAATAAGCCTTCCACGCACTCCGCTGAATAGAGGCAGGAAGAAGGGATGGGGTGGTCAGTACTGTTGGGTCTCCATCACCTTGGCGATGCGTGTCTGTGGTCCACCAGCTAGGGCCGGGGACGCTTCCCGAGACGACCACACCTCGCGCTGGAGCCACTCAAGGTAGGCTTCCGCCTCGCCCTCGCTGTCGAACTCGAGGTCGAGCACGACGTAGTTCTCATCGTCTGCGGGCTGGTAGATCTGGTGACGGCGCACGCCTGAGTGGCGCCTCTTGTCGGAGAATCGGTCGAAGGCGGCCTTCCAGGTTTCGAAGTCCCGGATCGGGTGTTCGATTTGCAGTACGTGCATCCCATGCTCTCCTTCCCCCTAAGCTCCCCACCGGAGCGGTCGTCCCCAAGGTACCAAGACCACGGTGATGGCGCTACTTCCGAGAATAACCCTTCCACGCACTCAGGTGAATAGGCAGCCGGGCGGTGGGTTTACGAA
>DATDKB010000238.1:0-9339 GCA_036520255.1 Rubrobacter sp.
TCACCCGCTTGTGCGTAAAGCGGGGTGGCCTTTCCACCGTTGGCATTGTGGCTGCTCCCGACGAGCAGGCGCATCCCTCAAATGACGTATTTTGGGAGATGTATTAGCAAGAGGGGAGGCTACTTCAGGGAGGACTCGTGCACGAGCCTCGGAGGATGCAGACGGGGCGAAGTTCGCAGAACTCTTCTTCTAGGCACTCCGGTGGATAAGGGCATGAAGAAGGACCGGAGCCTACAGATGCCCCGGTCCTCTCGGTCTATTCGTCGGCCGGGCGCTTACGACAACAACGACGCGAGGCTAGTCGATGAGATGGAAGGTGCTTATGACCTTGGTTCCGCGCGTTTCGATCTCCACCTCGCCCTGTGCACCGACGTACTTGCCCGTGCCGCCGCTGACGGCATCGACGACCCTGGGTGCAGGCTTGGGGAGCTTGGGTAAGGCAGTCACGCCTTGTGCGCTGATCTCACCGCCCGGCAGGGTGTAGGTATAGGTACACTCGGCCATGTGGGCCTTCTCGTTGGGCTCGTCGGCGGGGTCGGTTACCACGCAGACGAGGTCGAGGCGCCCGGTCCTCTCCTTCGCGTTCTCGTCGTAGAGCGTGACGCTGAAGACGCGCATATCGCCGTGGGAGGGGCCCTGGGCTCCCAGGTCGACGACTTTGATCCCGCCCGTCTTGGTCAAGACGGTGAGGGTATTACCATGCTCTTTGTCGGCGGTCTCCGGCGAGGCGGACACGGCTCTGAGGACGCCCGTTATGCCAAGCGCCATCACTACCAGCACCAGCGCTCTCAGGAGGAGGACCGAGACCCTTCTACTCGATTAGCACTTCTGCCTATTCCTCCTTCCCCTAAGAGAAGCGGGGCACTACTACTAGGGTAAGCTCCGCCCCTCTGTTAGCCAACGCGACCAAGTATGTTGGGTTGCACGAGCCGGCGCAACTTCCGAGAATGCCTTTACAACGTAGTCCGCTTGGAGCCGGTCACTCCCCTAAAGGCGCTTGTGGTCGAGAAAGCCCTATGCTTTAGCTAACTTAGTTCGGAACGCTTAACTTTGTTAGAACCTATAGAGGCCCCGGACCGGTGGAGAGGGTGTTTGGTGGTGGACTGCCGATAAATGCCGCAGTCCTTCTCCAAGCCCTCTTTGATGGTGTGGGCGTACTCGGCTGGCACAATCTTCGGGCCCCGTCGCACACCCGGATAACCCTCCATTCGTCCGCTTGGCAAGACGCGAGGGCCATCACCAGTGCCACCATCCATAAGCAACGGAGTGATGCATTCGTGTGGTTCTTCAGTATAGCCTACTCAATCAGGTCCGGCTGAGAGCGGTGTTTAGTGGTGGGTCATCGGAGGTGGTCATGGTAATAGTAGAGCGTGCACCCTAGCACCCGATACTCCCTAGCCCGTCCAGGATCCCGACCGGGCTCTATTACTACCCTCAATGTGGGCTTCCAGTTGGCGGATGCCTGATGGTCCGGGGTTTGGGGTACGCACGACACGACTTGGGGTAAGATGCCGGTTGCCTGCGAATACGGCTGCATTACGAAGATACCCGCCGCCGCGATCGCAAGCATCCCTGCCACGACCACAAGCACCGCCGCTCTCCGCAACATCCCTATGCCCCGATCCGCTCGGCTACGTAGCGGCGCTCGGCTTCTGTCATGCGGTCGAAGCGGCTTGCGTTCGGTTCGGGCTCGGCGTGGGGGTTGTCGCGTTCCAAGCGAAAATCTCAAGTGGGCCTAATATGGCCGTCGTGACTGTACCTATCACGGCTACTATGGCTATAGTCAGCCTCACATACCTATGTAAATTATTGAACCAGGCTCTCATCTCGCCGTCCTACGCTCTTGCCTTCACGAACCCTGCTTTGCCGATCGTAGCTTTCCGACCGCCCTACGCAACCGGCCCGGGGTTCAGCGGGGTAGGCGCCTGGAGATCGTCCGGAAGTCCCAGGGCGGGCCGCATCCTTATATACGGTCCGCCCTGCGGCGACGTTCATGAATGAGGGCACGAAGAAGAGCCGAGGCATCTCACCCCGGCCCTTTCCCTGCCCGTTATTCGCCCGTGGGAAAGAGCGATGATCGGCTTCGGCGCGCTGATCAGGGGTCGGGCAGCGGCCGATACGGGAGCCGAAGCTCGAACGTCGAGCCTGCCCCGGGTCTGCCCTTCGCACGTATCTCGCCCTCGTGGGCCTCGGCGATCTGACGGGCGATCGAAAGCCTTAGGCCCACACCGCCATCGGTGCGGGAGCGGTCCCTCCGGTAGAAGCGCTCGAAGACTAATGGTAGCTGATCCTCGGGGATACCGATTCCTGTATCCGAGACCTCCAGCGTTGCCCCATCATCTTCATCCTCGACCCGCACACGCATGCTACCTCCACGCCTGGTGTACTTGACGGCATCATCAAGGAGGATCGAGGCTACCTGAAAGACGCGGTCCCGATCGAAGGTTGCCTCGACCGCACTTCGGGCTGACGTACTCGACCGCGCGCTCCCGTCTGCTGCGGTCCGGGCCGCCTGCGCGGCCTCTTCGGCGACGGCGCCAACGCCGTGGAGCCCTACCTGGAAGCTTTGACTTTCGTCGCCGCGGGTTAGGAACAGAAGGGAGTCGATCAGGTTCCGCATCCTGCCTGCCGCCGCACGGATGGCGCCGGTGCTATGTTTTGCCCGCTCCGGGTCCTCCTCGATTGCCCACTCGTCGAGCATCCTGGCGTGGCCACTGATGGTGGTCAGCGGCGTACGCAACTCGTGGCTGGCGTCGGCGGCGAAGCGACGCTGGCGCGAGAGCGCCTCTTCGCGACGGGCGAACGCCGCCTCCAGGCGGGCTAGGAGCGCGTTGATGGTGGTAGCGAGGCGTCCTACCTCGTCGTTGGTGTTCGCCACGGGCAGCCGCTTGGACAGGTCGTCTTCGCCCATTCCCCTTGCTGCGTTAGTCACCGCGTCGACGGGTCTCAGGGCCACTCCCGCCAGGAGGTACGCGCCACCGAAGGAAAGGACAATGGCGGCCCCTATGCCTGCCGTCAGCACGGTACCGAAGATATCCAGAGCATGCTGGGCGGGCTCGTAAGACCTGGCCGCCTCAACCACCCGTGCCTGTCCTTCACGCTGGTTGACCGGCACGGCGTAGACGTAATAGGGATCGTCACCGCAGAACGTGGCCGTCCCCGAAGCGGAGTGGTTCGAGCCGAGCGCCTCGCGCCAGATGGGACCGTCGTTCTCGCCGCTCGCCGGGAGGCTCACCTCTTGCAAGATCCCACCGTCTCTAGCGCGGACGATAATCACGACACCGTCGAGGGTGAGCTGCTGCTTGTAGGCGTCGCTGAAGCCTGCTCCGGACTCGATGATTCTTCCCGCGGCGGTAGCGCGGGTCCTGGCTGTGTTCTCGACGCTTCTGAGCAGCACGTCTCTGCTCAGAAAGTACAGCGCCACGCCGAGGACGAGCAGGATCACGCCGACCACAAGGGCGATGTAGAGGGTCATGCGCCACCGGATCGGCATGGGTGCTAGGAGTCTTTCAAGGCATACCCCGCGCCCCTGATGGTGTGGATCAGCCTCCGCTCCCCGGGGGCGTCCACCTTTTTCCTTAGGTAGGAGACGTAGACGTCGACCAGGTTCGTCGTCAGCCCGAACTCCTCCGCCCACACCCGCGAGAGGAGAAAGTCGCGGGAGAGCACCCGCCGATGGTTACGGACCATAAACTCGAGCAGCTCGTACTCGCGGGCCGTCAACTCTATCTCCCGATCGGCCCGTCGCACCTCACGGGTTGAGGTGTTGATCTCGAGGTCCGCTACACGCAGCACCTCGTCACCTTCCGCCCTGCGTAACAGCGCGCGGATACGGGCCAGAAGCTCCTCCGTGTCGAACGGTTTGGTCAGGTAATCGTCGGCGCCGAGGTCGAGGCTGTGTACCTTATCGAGCGTGGTGTCGCGGGCGGTGAGCATGATCACAGGTACCCTGCTGCCCCCCTGGCGCAACCGCTTGAGCACCCCAACCCCATCCAGGAGGGGCAGCATGATGTCCAGGATGATGAGGGCTGGTGAGAACGTCCGCGCCTCTTTGAGGCCGGCGACCCCGTCAAAGGCGCAACGCACTTGGAAACCGAGATGCTCCAGCTCGGGTTCGACAAAGCCGGCGATCGAACGGTCGTCTTCCACCAGCAGTATCCTAGTGCCGCTTTTCATCGACTCCTCTCTTCCCTGCCCCGGTATTTTATGCTCGCTGTCTCGCGCGGGCTTCTCGAGCCTCACGCGAGGCCACCTTAGGCCATGTTTCTGAGAACGGGATGATAACCGGGCGGGCAACGCCGGCCAAGCCTGAGGTGGTGGAGTCTGTATAATTCTGGACCGTCGTGGCGGGCTACGCGGGGGTTTTGGATCTTGGATCTCTACGAGTATCAGGGCAAAGAGCTGTTGAGGAATTACGGCCTGGAAACGCTGCCCGGCATCGTCGCCGGGACGCCGGAGGAGGCCGCGAGGGCCGCCGAGACCCTCGGGGGAACCGTGGCGATCAAAGCCCAGGTCCTAACCGGCGGGCGCGGCAAGGCCGGGGGCATCAAAGTCGTGAGTAGCCCCAGGGAGGCCGAAGAGGCGGCCGAACAAATTCTGGGTATGGACATCCGCGGGCACACGGTCAGGCGCGTCTACGTCGAGGGCGGTGCGGAGATTGATCGGGAGTTCTATCTGTCCATAACGGTGGACCGGACGGCCAAGCGGCCCCTGATCCTGTTCTCCACGGAGGGCGGCGTCGAGATCGAAGAGGTCGCCGAGACGAACCCAGGCGCCATCGTCAGGCTGCGCGTGGATCCTCTACTCGGCCTCCTTCCCTACCAGGTGCGCGAGATCACCTTCGCCGCCGGGCTCGAAGGGGAAGCCGCGAAGGGCGTGGGAAGGACTCTGACGAACCTGTACAAAGCCTTCGAAGACCTCGACGCGAGCCTGGTCGAGATCAACCCACTCGTGGTTACAGACGACGGGCGTGTCCTGACACTGGACGCGAAGGTGACCGTCGATAACACCAGCCTGTACCGTCACAAAGACATCGCCGATCTTCACGACGTTGAGGCGGCGGACGTCCAGGAGCAGCGGGCGCAGGAGGTTGGCCTGCAGTACGTGAAGCTCGACGGCGACGTGGGCATCCTCGGCAACGGGGCCGGGCTCGTGATGAGCACGCTCGACGTGGTCGCCCAGGCCGGTGGCGAACCGGCCAACTTCTGCGACGTTGGCGGAGGGGCGGACGCAGAGAAAATCTCGACCGCCCTCGATATCGTTACCTCTAACGAGCAGGTTGAGAGCGTGCTCTTCAACATATTCGGTGGCATAACGCGCGGCGATGAGGTGGCGCGCGGGCTACTTTCGGCGATCGAAAGGGCGGGGATCACGCTCCCCATAGTCGTGCGTCTCGACGGCACGAACGCCGAGGAGGGACTCAAGATCCTGGCCGAGAACACGCCGGAGAATGTGCACACCGAAGTGACGATGCTCGAGGCGGCCCGCAGGGCTGTGGAGCTCGCTAGAGACGGGGGAGGGTAGTACATGGCGATTCTGGTAGACGAAGGGACGCGGCTTCTCGTCCAGGGAATAACCGGCAGGGAGGGTGCCTTCCACACGGGAAGGATGCTGCAGAGCGGGACCAACGTGGTAGCGGGCGTCACGCCAGGAAAGGAAGGCCAGGACTACGAGGGCGTCCCGATCTTCAACACCGTCGATGATGCGGTTGAGGAGACCGGGGCGAACGCGAGCGTCATCTTCGTGCCACCACCCTTTGCCGCCGACGCGATTTTCGAGTCGCTCGACGGTGGGCTCTCGACCCTCTGCTGCATCACGGAGGGCATCCCAGTCCACGACATGATGCGGGTCGCCGGCTACATCAAGGGCAAGAACGCGACGCTCATCGGGCCGAACTGCCCCGGCGTCCTCTCGCCGGAGAAATCAAACGTCTCCATAATGCCGGGCGACATCTTTATGCCCGGCAACGTCGGCGTCGTCAGCCGAAGCGGGACTTTGACCTACCAGATCGTCAACGAGCTTACGCAGCGCGAGATCGGGCAGAGTACCGCCGTCGGCATCGGGGGCGATCCCATCATAGGGACGGACTTTATCGAGATCCTGGGCCTGTTCGAGGCCGACCCCGAAACCGGATGCGCCGTGATGATCGGCGAGATCGGGGGCAACGCCGAGCAACTCGCCGCCGAATATGTCCAGAGCGAGATGAGCACGCCCGTCGTCGCCTACATCGCGGGCTTCACCGCCCCCGAGGGCAAGACCATGGGCCACGCCGGGGCTATCGTCTCGGGCGGCGAGAGCACCGCCGAAGCCAAGAGCGAGGCCTTGAGGGAGGCTGGTATCAGGGCGGCGACGAACCCGTCCGAGGTTGCCGAGCTCGTCGCCGAGGCGCTGGGCCAAGCCTGACGCTGGGAAACGGGTACTTGCCTGACTCCTGGATCTCCGATACCTTATACTCCGTAGGCTGACCATGAAAGGGTATCCTCCAACCCAGGCACGCCGGTCCGCCCCAGCCCACACAGCCGGAGAGGTATCGTAGTGGCCGAATCGGGTACGAAGGGGCACGCCGGCAAGCGGTTCGGGCACTGGCTCCTCAAAGAGCGTATCGAGGAGGTGCAGGGGCCCGAGGCCAGCGAGAGTGAGGAACAGCACGCCTGGTGGCAGGTCGTCTGCCTCACGGGCGTCGACTACTTCTCGACTCTAGGCTACATTCCGGGGATTGCAGGGCTCGCGGCCGGGGCGCTTTCGCCGATCGCCACGCTCTTGATCGTGCTGTTGACCCTTCTCGGTATGCTCCCGATGTACCGGGTCGTGGCGAGAGAGAGCCCCAACGGACAGGGCTCCATCGCGATGCTGGAGAGCCTGCTCTCGTTCTGGAAGGGCAAGCTGTTCGTCCTCTGCCTGCTCGGCTTCGTGGCCACGTCCTGGATCATCACGATCACCCTCTCAGCCTCGGACGCCACCGCCCATCTTACCGAAAACCCTCTGGTACCCGGGTTCCTTCAAGATTACGAGGTCGAGATCACGGTCGCGCTGCTTGCCTTGCTTGGCGTCGTGTTCCTCAAGGGATTCAAGGAGGCCATCGGCGTCGCGGTCTCCATAGTCGGGGCGTATCTGCTCCTGAACCTGGTGGTCGTCGGCATGGGCTTTTACGAAGTACTCTCCAACCCCCAGGCACTGGCAGGCTGGCAAGACGCGTTGTTCACCAGCTACGGCAACCCGCTGACGATGCTTGCGGTCTCGTTTCTGGTGTTCCCCCAACTGGCGCTCGGGCTCTCGGGCTTCGAGACCGGCGTGAGCATGATGCCGCTCGTGCGCGGCGACGAGGACGACGAACCCGAGCACCCCGAGGGACGCATCAGGAACACCCGCAGGATGCTCTTCGTCGCGGCCCTGATCATGAGCTTCTACCTCCTCACGACCAGCTTCGTGACCTCGGTCCTGATCTCCCCGCAAGAGTTCGAACAGGGCGCCAGCGACCGTGCCCTCGCCTACCTCGCCCACGAGTACCTCGGCAGCGTGTTCGGCACGATCTACGACATCAGCACCATGACGATCCTCTGGTTCGCTGGCGCCTCGGCCTTGGCCGGGCTTCTTAACATCGTGCCCCGCTACCTACCCCGCTACGGTATGTCGCCTGAGTGGGGCCGGGCGGTCAGGCCGCTGGTTCTGGTCTACACCGCTATCTCCATAATAGTCACCATCGTGTTCGCTGCAGACGTGGACGAGCAGGCGGGAGCTTACGCGACCGGCGTGCTGGCGATGATGACCTCGGCTGCCCTTGCCGTGACCCTGACGGCGGCGCGCAGGGGCCGCAGGGTCGCGGCGACGCTCTTCGGGCTCACCACCGTCGTCTTCGTCTACGCCCTTGTCGCAAACGTATACAAGCGTCCCGACGGCATCGCCATAGCCCTCCTCTTTATCGGCGCGATCGTGGTCATCTCATTGGTTTCTCGGGTGCAGCGCTCCACGGAGTTGCGCCAGGAAAGGATAGACGTTGACGACAAAGCAAAGAGCTTTATCGAAGAAGCCGCCGAGAGGGGTGAGATCCACCTCGTCGCCCACCGCCGACGCTACGGTACCAAGGAAGAGTACGGGAGGAAAGAGAGGGAGCAGAGGGAAGATAACCACATCCCGTCCGATGTGCCCATCCTCTTCCTCGAGGTACGGGTCGACGACGCCTCCGAGTTTACGGATGTGCTCGAGGTGAGGGGCGTCGAGGTCGGCGGGCACAAGGTGCTGCGTTCCGTAAGCTCTGTGGTGCCCAACGCCATCGCGGCCTTTCTGCTTCACCTGCGCGACACCACTGGGAAGACGCCCCACTGCTACTTCGGCTGGACGGAGGGTAACCCGATCGTCTACTTGATCCGCTTCATCCTCTTCGGAGAAGGCGACACCGCCCCCGTCACCCATGAGGTGCTCAGGGAGGCGGAACCGAACGCAGAGCGACGTCCCGCCATCCACGTCGGCGGCCGATGAACCGGCAGTTCGTGGTCGTGGGTCTCGGAAGACTTGGCATCTCTATGGTGGCCACCCTGGACTCCCTGGAACACGAGGTCCTCGGCATCGACAAGAGGGAGGACGTGATACAGACCGTCGCAGACGACCTGCCAAACGTCAACCTCGTGGCCGCGGACGCCACCAACGAGGACGCCATGCGCGGCCTGAACGTCAACGACTTCGACGCCGCGGCCGTGATGATCGGCGAGGACCACGTCGAGGCCGGCATCCTCGCGACGGCCACCCTCAAGGAGGTCGGGATGCCCAAGATCGTGGCGCGGGCCACGGGAGGGATCCACGCGAGGGTTCTTGAGCGGGTCGGCGCGGACAGGGTTATACAGCCGGAGCTGGAGATCGGGGAGCAGCTCGCGAGGACGATGGCGTCGCCGGCCCTGCTCGACTACGTCGACTTCGGTGGGGACGAGGCCCTGATCGAAGCACAGGTCCCCCAAGCGTGGCTGGAGAAGTCGCTCGCCGAGCTGGCACTCTCACACGAGAGGGGCCTCACGGTGGTCGCGCTGAAACCGAAGGGCGGGCCAGGCGTCCTGCCGCACGGCGACACCGTGCTGCACGAGGGGGACGTGCTCGTAGTTGGAGGATCCAAAAAGGCTCTGGACAAGTCCCCGCTGCTCAGGCCGTCCGATCATTAGGAGGGCACCGATTTGCGAACGGTGATCATCGGCGCGGGGGAGGTCGGGCTGAACACCGCCCGCCTGCTCTCGGACGAGGGCCACAGCGTCGTGCTCGTCGAGAAGGACGAGAAGCTCGTGGAGAAGGCGACCGAGGAGCTGGACGCGCTCGTCATCGCCGGCAACGGCGCCAACCCCAAACTGCTCAAGGAGG
>DATDKB010000239.1:0-8978 GCA_036520255.1 Rubrobacter sp.
CAACGAAAGACACCGCGACAACCACCAACGGGGACAAGGGCACGAAAGAAAAGAAGGACAAAGAGAAGCCGGCAGGGACCTCGGCCAGTTCGGGAAAAAAGGACTGAACCAGTGGCGCGGGGGGCCGGCCTGCCGCACGCCACGGGCCGCCGGGACGGCCTCGTCAGGCGCGCACTCCGCGCCGTTGTGCTTGGCGTCACCCTGCTCTTCGTCGTATCCGCCCTGACCGTCTCCTGCGCCCTCGTCGTCCACACCGCCTGGCGCCACGACTTTTCCCACGGCCTCTTCGCGTTACTCTTCGCCGTCCTAAGCGCCCAGATAGCGCTTAACTGGTTCTTGTGGAAGGACGACGAAGAGTAAGCGCGCTACGCCCTTGCGTGCTACGCTTGTCAGCACGGCGCCTTTAGGGCATCATCAGCACGCTTCGGGCCTACGGCCCTTGCTTTCAGGTAATCGTCTCGGGCCGACGCTATGAACTCGGCCGCCACCGTCGCAGGCTGCGGTTCTTCGTACACAGCAGGGCGAGGCCGGCATGGCAAAGAGCTGACAAGCCGCCGCAGGCGGCGTGCTGAAAGCGACCAAAAGGAGCGTGCTAAAAAGGGTAGCCCGCAAGGGCGTAGCGTGCTGACAAGCTGGCGCAGCCAACGTGCTGCCCGGCCTTCGGACGGGCTGAAAAGTCCTGCAAAATTGCCCTCAACTTGTGGTCGAGGGAGCCTGGACAATTTGTGGGGTGGTGCCTTATAGTAGCGTGCGTCGGGAGTCGACGGGGAGAACGAGGCGACTGGCGGCGCTCTTTTTGGGGCGTCGCCGAAGCCCCAAGGGAGGGAGGCGGATTGGCGGTTTCGTCGGGGGGCGCTTTCGCGCACTTGCACTGTCACTCGGAGTACTCGATGCTCGACGGGGCGAGCCGCATCAAGGACCTCATCGCCTTTGCAAAAGACCAGGGGATGCCGGGGCTAGCGCTTACCGACCACGGGGTAATGTACGGGGCGGTCAAGTTCTACAAGGAGGCCAGCGCCGCCGGCATAAAGCCTTTGATGGGCTGCGAGGTTTACGTCACGGCCGACCGGAACGACCGGAGCCGGGCTCCTTACTACCATCTGACGCTCATCGCCAGGACCGCCGAGGGATACAGGAACCTCATGAAGCTCTCGACGTGCGGGTTTCTGGAGGGTTTCTATTACAAGCCGCGGGTCGACTTGGAGATGCTCAGGAAGCATGGGCGTGGGATCATCTGCCTCTCCGGTTGCCTCTCGGCGGAGGTGCCGAGGAGGATACTTGAGAGTAGACCTGACGAGGCACGCAAGCTCCTGTTCGAGTACGCGGAGATATTCGACGACGTGTACTTGGAGCTGCAGGACCACGGAATCGAGCAGCAACGGCACGTGAACGAAGGGCTCGTCAGGCTGCACCGGGATACAGGCATCCCGCTCGTGGCCGCCAACGACTCACACTACACCACGAGAAACGACGCCAAGATGCACGACGTGCTCTTGTGCATCGGGACCGGCAAGTTTTATAACGATCCCAAGCGCATGAAGTTCTCGGGCGAGGAGTTCTACGTCAAGACCATCGAGGAGATGTCCCGCATCTTCCCCGACCTTCCCGAGGCCTTGGAGAACACGATCAAGGTAGTAGATACCGTCGAGGACGTCGGGATCGAGCTGGGCAAGACGCGCCTGCCCAACTTCCCGAAGCCAGAAGGCTACACGGCCGACCAGTACCTCAGGGAGCAGTGCGAGCGGGGCCTGATCCGACGCTACGGCGGGCGGGCGAGGACGCAGGAGGTGCGAAGGCGCCTCGAGTTCGAGCTCGAGACCATCGAGAAGATGGGGTTTGCCGATTACTTCCTCATCGTCTGGGACTTCGTCAAGTACGCGAAGGACAGAAAGATCGCGGTCGGCCCTGGCCGCGGCTCCGCGGCCGGCTCCATCGTAGCGTACGCGCTGGAGATAACGGACCTCGACCCCCTGCAATATTCATTGCTTTTCGAGCGTTTCCTGAACCCCGACCGCATAAATATGCCTGACGTGGACATTGACTTCTCGGTCTCGGGGCGTTCTGAGGTGATGCGCTACGTCACGGACAAGTACGGCGGGCACGAGCACGTCGCCCAGATCATCACGTTCGGGACCATCGGCGCGAAGGCGGCCATCAGGGACTCGGGCAGAATCTACCAGTACCCCTACTCCGACACCGACAAGCTCGCCAAGTTTATCCCGGAGAAGCCGGTCGGGACCACGCTCAGGGACGTTCTCCGCCCCGAGAACGGCTCGTACGTCGCTGGGGAGAAACACCCTGGACCTGCGCGGGAGATCATTCAGTTCGTGGAGCGGGACGAGGCCGCGAAACAGGTCCTGGACACCGCTTTCGAGATAGAAGGCTTCGCCCGCCACGCGGGAACCCACGCCGCCGGAGTGGTGATCTCCGAGGAACCACTCACTGACATCGTGCCGCTGCAGCGCGTCGCCAGGGACGAGACCTCCGTCATGGTCCAGCATCCCATGTCCGACGTGGAGGCCCTGGGGCTGCTCAAGGTCGACTTCCTGGGTCTGCGCAACCTCGATGTGATCGAGGAGACCCTGGAGACCATCCGCGAGGGCGGCGGCGAGGAACCCGACATCCGCACGATCCCGCTGGATGATGAGAAGACTTTGGGTCTCTTCGCCAGGGGTGACACGTTCGGGGTGTTCCAGTTCGAGTCGAGCGGGATGCAGCGGATGCTCCAGGAGGTCAGGCCCGACCGTTTCGACGACCTGGTGGCGTTGAACGCGCTTTACAGGCCTGGCCCGATGGACTACATCCCCAACTTCAAGCGCGGCAAGCACGATCCCGATAGCGTCAAGTACCTGGACGAGCGCCTCAAGCCTATTCTGGAGCCGACCTACGGCGTGGCCGCCTACCAGGAGCAGCTCATGGAGATCTCCAAGACATTGGGAGGCTTCACGCCGGGCGAGGCCGACACACTGCGCAAGGCCATCGGCAAGAAGAACGCGGCGATGCTCGCGACGCTCAAGGACAAGTTCATGGCCGGCTGCGCGGCGAGCGGCGTCTCGACGGAGGGTGCCGAGGAGCTGTGGAACTGGATGGAGAAGGCCGGGGGCTACTCCTTCAACAAGAGCCACAGCGCATGCTACTCGTTCCTCGCCTTCCAGACCGCCTACCTCAAGGCCCACTACCCGGAGGCGTACATGGCCGCCCTCATGAGCAGCGTCATGAACACCAAGGACAGGGTGCCCCAGTACGTCGCGGAGGCTAGGGCGATGAAGATAGAGGTCCTCCCGCCGGACGTAAACGAGAGCGGCCTCCGCTTCACGGTGGTTGGCAACACCATCCGCTTCGGGCTCTCGGCCGTAAAGAACGTCGGGGACTCTTGCGTGGATTCGATCATCGCCGCCAGGGAAGTGGGCGGCCCGTTCGAAGACATCTTCGATTTCTGCGAGCGTGTGGACTCCAAGACCTACAACAAGCGCACCCTGGAGTCCCTTATAAAGTGCGGCGCCTTCGACAACGTCGGCCCCTCGCGCGCGGCCATGGTCGCCGTCCACGCCAAGGCCGTCGAGCGATCTTCTGGGGGCCTCAAGGGGGCCAGCGAGGACCAGTTCTCCATGTTCGATACGGCCGAGATCGCGCCTCCCAAGCCCGAGTTCCCCGACGTCGAGATAGACAACCGCACGGACCTGGAGTGGGAGAAAGAGACTCTGGGCCTCTACGTCTCGGACCATCCCTTGCGTCCCGTCTTGCACAAGCTCAAGAAACACACCGATACCACCGTCTCGCAACTGGAAGGTTATCGGGATGGGGCCATTGTATGGGTCGGGGGGCTTGCGACCTCGGTACGGACAAACACCACGCGTAAGGGCGACATGATGGCAATGCTGCAGCTCGACGACACCCGCGGTTTGGCCGAGGTTATGGTATTCCCGAGGGTCTACGCCAAGTGCGCGGGGTGCGTGCGCGAGGATGCCGTCCTCAAGGTCAAGGGCAAGGTCGAGATGAAAGAGGGTATCCCCCGCATCGTGGCGCTGGAGATGGAAGAATTGCATCTCGAACCGGGGGCCGACCCCGTATACCTCCACGCCGCCGCTTTCATCGGCCTCCCACGCGAGGCGGCGCGGGAGGCGTTCGGGCTGATTCGGCTTCATTCCGGTGAGAGCCCGCTCTTCCTCGTCTCCGGCGGCGGCATGCTGCAGGAGAGGATCGGGGGCATCTCAGATACCTCCGATCTTCACGCCGAACTCAAGCAGATCCTCGGGGCCAGATGCCTGTCCTACACTTCGCCCTCCGCCGGGTCCGAGATAGAGCAAGTCTCTTAGAGCGGGTCAGCAGTTCAGCCAGTCAGCACTTCAGCTTCTCTTGAGCGTTATACACGGCGAGCTATCGATCTGTCCGTCTTCAGCCCGATTGCATCTGATACGAAACCAGTCAGGACTGTTGCGCTTTCGGGCTGTTGGCACGCGCCGAAGCCTCTCCTCCGTCATTCCCGCGAAAGCGGGAAGTCACGGGTAGCATAGGAGGGGGACCCGTGTGCGGTGGCGGCCCGCTCTGCCGCCACCTTTCACCCGGGTTCGGTATGACCGCTGAGATGCTGAAGGGCTGCCCCGCTGAAAACGTACTCCTGTCTTCCGGCGAACCTGGTCCATCCCGCACGTTCGAAGGCGGCGGCCATCGGAGAGTTGGACACGTCGGTGTCCGCGATCAGGGGTTTGTCGTTTTTTCTTTGCGCTTCGATGAGCGCTGTGGTGCCGGCGGCGAGCAGGTCGTCGACGTATCCTCGTCCCCTCATTTCGGGCACGACGCCGACGTAGAAGAGGGTCAGAAAGCCGGGAGGTTCCGCCGGTATGACGAGGCCTGCTAGTTCGCCGTTCGGTGCGTAGGCCAGTCGCCACGACGAGGGATCGTGCTCCACTCGCCCTGCGTCTTCGAAGAACTCCTGGGCCGCCTGTTGCGCACCCAACCTCTGGCGCTCTTCGTCGATCTCGCGGTCGAGCGTGCCTTCTGAGGCTTGCTCTATCGCCCCGACAAAGGCCTCCTTGTCGACCTCCTCCAACGTGCAAAACGACAGCCGTCCTGGCTCGGCGGGAAGGAGGTTCCCGAGCCGCTCGAAACGGCTGGTTTCTCGGCGTAGGGAGAAACCGACTCTCTTCAAGAGCCCGATCCGCTTGTTCGCGTGGTGCTGGAATTGGGGCCGTATCGGCGGATCGTCTATTACGTGCTCGATCTCCTCGGCGCCGAGGGCACGCGCCCTTTGCAGTACGTTCTCTCAGCAGAGATGCGCCTACTGCCGCGTAATCGCCGTGCCAGTCTACGTCGAGCAGCACGAGGGAGAATGGCGCCTCCATGCCTGGCAGCGTCCAGAACGCGACACGACTGAGGGGACGGTCACCTTCGTCCTCGGCGACGAAGCACCACTCCCGGCGCATCGAGCCGCCGGCAAACATGAGGTCTAGGTACCGCTCGATTTCTTGGCGGTGGTCGGGTAAGCCTGCGGCTTCGACGAAGAGGTCGAGCTCGTCGGGGCGTACGGCACGGGCGCGCATCTCTGGGGTCCTCCTGTAGCAGGGTGGCGGGAAAGACGGTCTGAGGTCTGGGCTGGGTAACCATGATGTCGAGACGCACCGGCCGCCCGAAGGAGGCTGGACGGCAGTATACGCGATCCGAACCGGTGGTGGAGGACGTTCATCGGCTGGTAACCTGCCAAAAGGCGTGAGACGAGCCGCACCGTAGCAATGTCTCCCAATCGCCAGGAAACACCGAGAATAACCCATCTGGGGAATGCGGTGTCTCGGCGTCGGCCACTAAGCTACCCTCGGACCCAACACAGGCCAGAACAAATGTCTTCCAGAGCAACCACGAGGGTAACCCGCAGATATGCGTGATGGACGCCACTACGGGTGATCCGTATAGGAACATGACCGAAAACGTGTCCGCGGACGTCGAACCTAGCTGGCAGCCACTTCCCTGATTTATGGTCGACGCGAGCCCACAGTAACAATGAACCGTCCTTGTGCAAGCTCGCACTGGTAGTAAGGGCGAGGCTCCGTAGACTTCTCGGGTGAGCGAAGGGAGCTGGCATCGGGCGGGCATCGAGTCTGCGCAGCGCAGGCAGATCCAGGAGGCTTTGATCTCCAGGTTCGAGAAAAGCGCGCGGGACCTGCCGTGGCGCCGCACCCGCGACCCCTGGCGGGTGCTCGTCTCCGAGGTAATGCTGCAGCAGATACAGGTACAGCGAGCCGTCCCTTTCTACGAGCGCTTCCTGACGCGATTTCCGACCACCGAATCGCTCGCCGCCGCGCCGCTCGCCGAGGCCATCCGGGCCTGGGAGGACCTCGGTCGTTACAGGCGCATCGTCTATTTGCACAGGACCGCCCGCATCGTGGTGGAAGAACACGACGGCAGGATTCCCTCCGAGCCGGAAGAACTGATAAAGCTGCCGGGCATTGGGCCTTACACAGCGGGCGCGGTGGCCTGCTTCGCATACGAGAGGGACGTGGCCTTCCTAGACACCAACATGCACCGGGTCTTGCACAGGTACTTCTTCGGTCTAAGAGACGCGACGACGTCCAGCGACAAAGATCTCATGACGATTGCCGCGGAGCTCGTTCCGCCAAACCGCGGCTGGCAGTGGAACCAGGCGCTCATGGAGACGGGCGCCCTGGTCTGCACAGCACGCAGTCCCGGTTGCGAAGAATGCCCGCTGCGCCAGGGCTGCCACGCCAGGGCGGAGGCGACCTCCGCTGGCTGGCCAAAGCCGGAGAGGAAGGCTCCGGGGTACAGGTACGAGACTTCCAACCGCTACTATCGGGGAAGGGTGCTGGCCGAACTTCGCCGGGTCTCGCGCTCGGACGATGGGGGCCTCACGCTGCGCGAGCTCGGCCGGCGGGTCAGGCACGACTTCGACGAGTGGGATCCTGACTGGCTTTACGCGGCGGTTGAGAGCCTCCGCAAAGACGGTCTCGCGAAGATGGCGTCTGAATCGCAGGCGGGTGCGTCCGAGATGGTGGCTGAAGAGCGGGCATCTTACAATGCCGGGTCGGAGGAGTCGCAAACCCCCGCCTTGGATCAGAAGGTCGGCCTCCCCTAAAATTCGCGCGTCGGTAGAGTTGACGAGAAGTCGTGCAGGGCACGGTTGCGTCCGGGGCGGTCCAGGGGATAGGATTTGCACTTCCCGGAGATAGAGAGCGAGGGTCATCTACGTGGCTACGAGTGAGAATATAGTTTTTACCCGTGGGGTACCGCCGCCCGAGGCGTTCCCGACCGAAGAGATCGGGGCGTGTCTGGACGCGGTGGTGCGCAATGATGCGGGCGTGGTGTTGCAGTACGGTCAGCAGCGCGGGTACGCGCCATTGCGCGAGGAACTGGCCGCGGAGTACGGGGTCGCGCCTGAAGAGGTTCTGGTCGGCAACGGCTCCTTGCAGTTACAAGACCTCGTGTCGTCGTACCTGATCCGGCCCGGCGCGGCCGTCTACACGGAACAGCCGAGCTACGACCGGGCCATCAAGACTTTCAGGCGCCGCGGGGCGCGCACCATCGGCATCCCGCTCGAAGAGGACGGTATCAGCATCGAGCGCCTGGAGGCGGCGCTCGAGCGCGAGGTCCCCGCGTTCTTGTACCTCGTTCCCGACTTCCAGAACCCGGCGGGGGCGACGCTCTCGTTGGAGAAGCGGAGAAGGGTCGTCGAGCTCGCAGGCGAGTACGGGTTCAGTGTTATAGAAGACATCCCATACCGCAAGCTTCGCTACGAGGGCGAGGACCTTCCGCTATTGCGTGAGATCGATCCCTCCAACGTCATCACGATGAGCTCTTTCAGCAAGCTCTTGAGCCCAGGCATGAGGGTGGGGTTCATGATCTCCCCTGAAGACCTGATAGCTGAGGTGATGTATCTCGGCGAGGACACGTACCTCTCGCCGGTGCTCCCGACGCAGGCGGCCGTCGCCGAGTACCTGCGCCGTGGGCTCCTCGGGCCGAACGTGCAAAGGCTGAAGGACCTGTACACGCCCCGCTGGAAGGCGATGGCCGGCGCCGTGCGCCGCGAGCTGCCCGGCGCCCAGGCGTTCATCCCCTCGGGCGGGTTCTTCGTGAGCGTGATGCTCCCGGAAGAGGCGAATACGCAAGACTTCGTGAACCGGGCGAAAGACATAGGACTTGTTCTCACGCCGGGCGCCGCTTTCTTCGCAGATCCCGACGACGGGGGAGCGACGGAAGGCGACAGGTTCGTGCGCCTGCCCTTCTGCGCCGTAACCTCAGACCAGATCGAGGAGGGCGTCAGGCGCCTGGCCAGCCTGCTTTGAGAGCACGCTCCGGCTTCGCTTGTCAGGAATAGCGTGGGGTAGCAACCATCGTTCGAGGAAAAACTGTCAAGCTGCCGAAGGCAGCGAGCTTACTGCTAGTCCTGTAACATGCGAGTTGGTACGTCAGAGGTAGGCCCTAGGGTTTCGGCCGCGGGTGGGGAGGGAGGACGTATGGACGACGAACACGTATCTCACGCGACTGAGCACGCGGACCTGAAGCGTGGCATAGGTCCGTGGTTGCTTTTCTTCTTCGTGCTCGGGAACATCGTGGGGGCGGGTATTTACGCCCTTGTCGGCGAGGTCGGGGCCGTTGTGGGGGGCGCGATCTGGAGCGCGTTCTTGTGCGCCTTCGTCCTTGCGATCTTCACCGCGACCTCCTACGCCGAGCTGGTTACCAAATATCCGAGGGCGGGTGGGTCCGCCACCTAATTCAACAACGCCTTCGGGAACTCGTTCTTGAGCTTCATGGTGGCCTTCGCCATGGCCGCGGCCAGCCTCACCTCGGCCAGCGTGCTGAGCCTGGCGTTCTCCGGCGACTACCTGTTGCAGTTCATCAGCTTTCCGAGTGTTCTCGCCGCGCTCGTGTTAGTGGTGATCATCGGGTTCATCAACTTCTACGGCATCTCCGAGTCGGTCAGGCTCAATCTGGCGTTTACGTGCATCGAGATCACGGGTCTGTTGCTGATC
>DATDKB010000240.1:0-3494 GCA_036520255.1 Rubrobacter sp.
GCGGCCTCGGACATCGAGTGGGTGACGTGCAGGACGCCCATCCCCTCCCGGCGGTTCAGCTCTTTGACCGTGGAGATCAGACGCTTCGCCGTCGGAGCCGGGAGGAGCGAGGTCGGCTCGTCCAGCATGAGAAACCGCGGCCGCATGGCCAGAGCGCCGGCGATCGCGACCCGCTGCTTCTGTCCCGGAGAGAGGTCTTCTATGAGGGTTCCCGCGATGCCTTCGAGCCCGAGCGCCCCCAGCGCGAACGCGACGCGTTCCTCTATCTCCTCGCGCGGGAGGCCGAGGTTTTCGGGCCCGAAGGCCACGTCATCCGCAACCCGGTTCATGACTAGCTGGTCGTCGGGGTCCTGGAAGACGATCGCGACCCGTTCCCTGACCTCCCACTGGTGCTCCTCGCTCACCGGGATGCCTTCTATGCGGATCTCGCCTTCCGTAGGGTACAGGACGGCACACAGGAGCTTGACCAGCGTGCTCTTCCCCGAGCCGTTGTGACCGATGATCGCGACGAACTGCCCCGGCTCCACCCTTAGGTCGAGCCCGCGCAGCGCCGGAACCGCGTCGGCCTCACCCGTTCTGTAGGAGAACGAGAGGTCACGGATCTCGATCACGTCCCCGTCCCTCTGCGTCGGGATTCTAGTAGCGGCGCTCTTGGTCTGACTCGATCTCGGGCGCCGTCGTGCGCCCGCTGCGGAAAAGCATAATGCCCCTGACCACGACGACCGTGACGACGGCGGCCAGGATCGCCTCGGCGATGGCTTGCGGGAGGACGGCCGGTATGACCGCAGGCGGCAACAGGCCAAACAGGATGGCCAGCCCCAGCACGCCAACCGTGTTCGTGAACGAGCCCAGGACACCCGCTGCCGCAGACGCGAGGTCTATGCTCCAGCGGCGCAACCCCACGAAGACAGCCCACGCCACCACCCCTATAAACAGCCGCGGAACGATGGCGACTATGGGGTTCAGGAAGACCGGGTTGTCGGCGTTCAAGAAAGAGAAGATGCCGAAGATAGCACCGACGAGCAGGCCCACCACGGGCCCCTCGAGCGCCCCCCCGATGATAGCCGGTATATGCATTATCGTGGCATTGCCGATGAGCGGGATCGGCACCGGGATAAAACCGATGCGCGTGGCCCCAAGGAACAACGCGATACCGCCGATGATACCGGCTATGACGATCTGCCGGGTGTTGAAGCCGAACACCGAGCTACCCCCGCCACCGCCCGAATTGGCCGCCATGTTCCTACCTCCGTTTGCTAGATCCCGCGTGAAGTATCCGCAGCTACGTGTGGCCTGTCAAACCGGCTACAAGGGTGGGTCGAAACGTCCGTCGGCGGCTGTCCAGCCACCGTCCACCAGCATGAAGGCGCCTGTCACGTAGGAGCTTGCGTCGGAGGCGAGGTAGACGATCATGCCGGCCATCTCGTGCGGCTTGGCCCAGCGGCCGAGGATGCTCTTCCTGGCGTAGGAGCCGTACCAGTCGGGGTCTTCCTTGATCTGGGCCGTCAGCGGCGTCTCGACCACGCCCGGGGCTATGGTGTTGACCCGCACGCCTTTTCTACCCAACTCCGCGGCTAGAGCCCTGAACATCTGCACGGTCCCTGACTTGGTCGCCGCGTAGACGCCCTGCCCCGGCTCGACGACCTGAGCCCTGATGCTCGAGAACGCTATGATGCTCCCCGAGCCGCGCCCGACCATGCCGGGCCCGAACTCCCGGACCAGACGGAAAGTCCCTTTCAGGTTCAGGTCGACGACCCTGTCGAACTCCTCGTCTGTGTAATCCAGCAGCGGCTTCCTGACGTTGATGCTGGGCGTGCTCACCAGCACGTCAGGCGCGCCCACACGCTCTGCGGCGGCGCTGACGCTCTCAGGGTCGAGCATATCCAGTTCCACGGCCTCCGCCTTCCACCCCTGGGAGCGGGCCTCTTCGGCCGTGCGTTCGGCGGCTTCGGCATCGGCGTCGGCGCAGAAAACGATTGCCCCGAAGGCCGCGAGCGCGTGCGCCCCCGCCTCCCCGATCCCGCGCCCCGCGCCCACGACGAGCGCCTTCTTGTCTGTGAGGTCGAACATCGAGCGGTAGTCAAACATGCGCGTCCTTTCCGTGGCAGAAGTACATGGCCGTAGCGGCGTAGAGCTTGCACGTCATGAGGAGCTCGTTCACGCTCACCCACTCGTCGTTGTGGTGTGGGATCTCACGGTCCCCCGCTCCCGTGGTGACGATGGGCACCCCGGCCCACGTGCTCAGATAGGTCCCGTCGGTCGCGCCCGGCACGCCGTTGTAACGCGGCTCCTCCCCCGTGAGGTCCAGGTAAGCCACGGCCATAGCCCGCACCAGCGGGTCCTCCATCGGGGTCTCCGTCGGAGGACGCTCCTCTATCACTTCCAGACTGGCGTCGAAGTCCGGGTCTTCGGATCCGAGTTGCGTGAGACGCTCTTCGAGGCGCCGGACCAGCTCGTCGTGGGACTGGGCCGGGGTAGTGCGGATGTCGAGGGCGACGTAGGCGCTCGCCGGGATGACGTTGAGCTGCGGCTCCCCGCGGTCGGGTCCGAGCAAAATGGTCGGGGTGAGGCTCGGGTAGCCGAGGAAGGGGTCCTCGCCGTGGCGCTCTATCTCCTCCCGCTCGATCTCCTCGACCGCCACCACGAACCGAGCCGCCCTGGTGACGGGGTTGACGCCGCTCAACGGCATCGCTCCGTGCGCCATCTTTCCACGGACGGTGACCTCGACGCGCAGGGCGCCCTTCTGCTTGACGCAGAGCTGGTTCTCCTCCGGCTCGCAGATGACGGCGCCGTCCACCCCTTCCACGTGCCCCCGCTCGATGAACCCCTTGATCCCGGCCATCATCCCCTCCTCGTCTACCGGATGGCAGAGGATGAGTTTGCCTGGAAACGGTAGTCCCGAGTCTTTGATAGCACCGACGGCCACGACCGCCGCCGCCAGGTTCCCCTTCGTGTCGCACGCCCCCCGCCCGTAGATGCGGTCCCCGACCCGCTCGGCCCCGAACGGCGGGTGCTCCCAGTCCCCAGCCCGCCCCTCGGTCACCACGTCTGTGTGTGCCTCGAAGAGCAGGGTCTTGCCGGGCCGGTCTCCATCCCACACCGCCCACACGTTCGGGCGTCCCGGCGCGACCTCCTCCGTGCGGACTTCGAAGCCTTTGTCTTCGAGGTAGTCAACGAGGAACCGGGCAACACAGGCCTCGTTGCCGTCCGCTTCCTCGGGACGGTAGACGCTCGGGATGCGGACGAGCTCCTGCGCGAGGCGCGCCAGCTCCTCGCGGTCTATTCGTCGCAGCACCGCTTCGAGCAGGTACCGGAATTCGTCTTCAGCGAACCGCTCCGCGCCAGGCTCCGACAACGCTTATCCGATGCCGCTCTCGGGCGTATAGCTCTTCAGTCTCCGCTTGACCGCGTTTAGGAAGTGGAGAGCGACACCTCCGTCGAGGATACGGTGATCGAAGGAGACCTCGAGGTTCATCATGCTGCGGATGGCTATG
>DATDKB010000241.1:0-11931 GCA_036520255.1 Rubrobacter sp.
GCCCCGAATGAACGGGAGGTCCGGCGGGCGCTGGCTCTCAAGGCCGTGCGCGCCCTCGGCGTCGCCGTGGGCCGCTGGGTTTCCGACTACTTTCGCACGCCGAAAAGGGGAGCCGCGACGCTGCTCGAAGAGCTGGCGGACGAGGGCTCCTTGCTTCGGGCCGGTATCGAGGACGAGCCCGCCTACGTGCACCCGGACAACGCGGGGCTGGCCGAAGGGGTATTGTCGGGCGGGTTGCGGTCTTCCGTCACGACGTTGTTGTCACCGTTTGATCCTGTGGTCTGGGACCGGGCGCGGGCCCTGGAGCTCTTCGGCTTCGACTACAAGATCGAGGTCTACACCCCGGCGGCCCGCCGCCGCTACGGCTACTACTCCCTCTCCATACTGCACGATGGTGCCCTGGTCGGCAGGCTCGACGCGAAGGCCCACCGCAAAGCGGGCCTGTTCGAGGTCAAAGCCGTGCATCTTGAGCCCGGCGTGCCGGTGTCCGACAGACTCGTCGCCAGCCTGGCCGGCGCGTTGCGCGATTGCGCAGCCTGGCACGCCACCCCCGAGGTGCGGGTACACCGGTCAGATCCGCCGGAGTTGGCCGGAGCGCTTCGGTCGGTGCTGGACGGTGGCGCGACAACTTCTGTGCCCACCTCTTGGAAGACGACGTAGCCAACACCAAACCCGCGAGATCGATCTCCTGCCGGTGGAGTTCGGGGATAGGAACGAGGCGGTCTGCGCGTACACTCGTTATACGTTTGATGGCGTAGGCCAGGAAAGGGAACGTATGAGCAACGAGGTCGACCCTGTCCCGGGGGGATTCCATACCGTTACGCCGTACATGACGATCAAAGGCGTCCCGGAGGCCATCGAGTTCTACAAGGAGGCATTCGGGGCGAAGGAAGTGTTCCGCTGGGCAGACCCGGACGGGCGCGTCCGGCACGCGGAGATCGTGATCGGCGACTCGCCGATCATGCTCACCGATGAGGCGCCCGATTTTGGCATGGCCGGTCCGCAGTCGTTCGGGGTCTCGTCGGTGCACATGTTCCTCTACGTCGAGGACGTGGATGCGGTGTTCGAGAAGGCGATCGCGGCCGGGGCTACGGAGCTGATGCCGGTCGAGGAGAGCGAAGACGGCGACCGCCGCGGCAGGGTAACAGACCCCGTCGGGCACGTCTCGTACGTCGCCACGCATGTCGAGTGCATCTCGCGCGAGAAACTCCAAGAACGGTACGACGCTGTGGCGAACCACTAGACGCAAGCCCGGCGAGGACCTGGCGGGTGCTGCTATCCTTGCGTCCCTAACCGTCTGTGGGTCGGGATCTTTCTGGGCCTCGTCGCCAAGAGCCCTGGGCGGTACAGATCCTGGGGTGGCGCATCCTCTTCCTCTCCAACACCATCGTGGCGCCCGAGACGATGCCTGGTTGGCTCGGCGCAATCTCCGAGTGGAACCCTCTGTCGGCCACCGTCGCCGCCACCCGCGAGCTCTTCGGCAACCCCGGGTGGGGCGGCGACACCTGGGCAGCGCGGAACGCGCCACTGATGGCGGTACTGTGGCCGACGGCGATCTTCGCCGTCTTCTTCCCCCTCTCAGTCCGTCGCTACAGGCGGCTGAGCCACTGACTCGTCATGCCACCTTCTCGTGCCAGTCGATGTGGTAGGCGTGCATCCACGCGAGTGACCCGCCGTTGGCGACGCGCTTGAGTATCATGGGCATCATCATGTCGCGTATTACCCTTCCAACGGGACCGGCGGCCTTGCTGTTGCTCGTCCTCGCCCCGTGCGCGACGATGCGTTCTACCCTGGCGCGGCGGAGCAGCTCGTAGGCTACGAATGCCTGCTCGACGTCTGGCAGGTCGCGAAGGCACCTGGCGAGTACGACGGCGTCTTCGATGGCCATTGACGCGCCCTGCCCCGAGGAAGGGGCGGTCGCGTGCGCGGCGTCCCCGACGATTACCATCGGCCCCCTGTGCCATGTTGGGACCGAAGGGAGGTCGTAGGTTGCCCAACCGGAGAGTTCTCCGGGGGTGTGGTTGATGATCTCGACGGCCGGCGTGTCGTCCTCTGCGAAGAGGTCCGTCAACATTTTCCTCCACTGTTCGTTGCTTGTAGCGGCGAGCTCGGCCCGGCTCGGCTCGTCTGGGCGGGGAGGGTTGGCGAACCACCACACCTCGCCGGAAGGATGGATCGCATAGCCGAAGAACGCCCGCTTGCCGAAGACCATGCGGAAAGTGCCGGGTTCGGCGGGGGCGCGCACGCCGCTAGCGTACCCGCCGATATTGAGCACCGGGATGTAGCGGGCGCCGGGCGCGGAGGTGTCGATGATGCGTCTCGTGCGGGAGTGTATGCCGTCGGCCCCGACAAGGAAGTCTCCTTCGGCCTCGGTCCCATCCTCGAACCGCGCCACGACGCTGCCGTCGGATGTGATCCCGGCGTCCACGAACCTCTTGCCGTGCTCGACGCGGACGCCGCGCCGGACCGCCTCATCGCGCAGCGTCCGGTAGAGGTCGGAGCGCTTGAGCGTCTGGCTGACGGTGCCGTCGGGTAGCGTCCCGCCGTTGGGGATGGCGCCGAGGTGCTTGCCGGTGCCGCTCTGTATCTCCATGCGTGGCGTGGGGAAGCCTTTTTCCGATACGAGGTGGTGGGCGTCGATCGTGCGCAGGGCATCCAGTCCGTTGCTGGCGAAGGTAAGGAAGGCGCCGGCGTCGTCCGCGCCGCCAGCGTACGCCTCGTAGACAACCGAATCCAGGCCGGCGCGTTGCAAGGCCATCGCGGCGACCGGCCCGGCTATGCCACCGCCGACGACCAAGGCCTTCTTCGCGCGTGTCATGCGCCCTTCTTTCCTGGCGCGAGGATCCGCCAGAGTTTGTCGGTGAGGGCCCAGATCACTAACGTGGCTGCGCTCCCGCCTATGGGACGCACCCTCGTGTTGTGGAACGCGGAGAAGCGCCATCCGTCGCCGTTACGCACGGCGACGAGCGTTTGGATGGATTCGCGCTCCGGCGAGGGCATATCCTTACCGCGCATGATCGTGCCGCCCGTCGCGTGGACGAGGGCCACGTCAGAGCCCAAGAACCTCACGCTCAGGATACGTCCCGTAAGCTGCGTGCCCTTGAGCCATTTGTCGAAGAGCTGCTGGTGTGAGGCGGCTATCTCCGCTCTTCCCCTAGTGCGCGTCCCGTCGAAGGCGACGTAGTCGGCGTCCTCGGTGAAACGGGAACTGTAGGCCTCGCCGTCTCCCCTGCCCCAGTCGTCGAGCAAGTCGTCGAAGAGGGCGAGTATTCGCGCTTTGTCGGTCTGGTGGATGGTTTCGCGTTTCATCGGGCCGAAATATCCTTTCCGTTCGTGGCCGGCAATGCTGGCGCGCCGGCCGTTCCTACCGCGGAGCTTCGACCTGTTATCCTTAGGATTGCGTGTCCTGGGTAACGGGTCTCGCCCTGCGCGGGCCTACTACTCTGGATTCCGACCCCCGGCCTGAGGTGTTGCAGCACCCGGCCGGGAGTCTTCTCGTTCAGATCATGGACCAGCCTCCCCACCCGAAACATGGGGCACGCAGAGCAGCCGCATGGTTCCGATCACCACCCCGCGGCGCTGCGAGGCCACGATCATGGGATCGGCGAACTTGAATCTAACGGGCAGTCTGGTTTCCTCAGTCATCTCTCCCCTACCCTCGCTCCGAATGGGCGGAGCGCCACTCCGACAGATCGCCCAGCGCTCCAGTCTCGATTTCCTCTACGGTCTTGCGCACCCATGCCAACTCGGCCTCCCGTAACATCAACTCGTGCTCCGACTCGACGAGGAAAAGACGGGGCAGGTTGTACTGCTCCATGGCGTCTTCGAGACGAGACCTCATCTCCGTAGTCTCCTCGTCCAAACGCCGTACCCGCTCTTCGAGAAGCTCGACAACCTCCTCGGGGGGAAGCCCGGGTAAGAACGAGAGCCCGGCCGTAAACTGCGTGTACTCCTTGACCGGCTCACTCAAGAGCTCGCGCAGCCAGGTAAGAAATTCCTCGCGCCCCGCGCCGGTGATCTCATAGATCGTCCGCTCCGGTCGCCGCCCCTCACGCACCGTCTCCCTCGCCACGATGAGCCCCTCCCGCTCCAGCGCCCCAACCACCGAGTACAACGAGCTGTACCTGAGCCGCACCGACTCGTGCTTGCCCCGCTCCCGCATCAAAGAAACCATCTCGTAAGGGTGCATCGGCCGCTCGTACAGAAGCGCCATCACCGCCAGAGCCAGCGGGTTGGATACCTTCCTCTTCGACGCCACCGAAGCTCCCTTAGTCGAAATCGTCTAGTCGAGAATGACTATATGGGTATAGTGTCCGTGTGTCAAGTGTGGTCGGGGACGAGCTGCACGACAAAGCGACAAGGTCAGCCGGTCATTCTGTCGCTGGTCTGAGGAGGGTAGGCAAGCGTGGCAGCGTGCTCAGATGCCGCCTCGCTGACTGTTATAAACTTGTCGGGGTGAGCGGGACCGGAGTTTACGAAGAACGTCATCTTGCGCCGGCCGCGGCGTGGGCGGGGGCATTTCTCGCATGTGGGGTGGGAGATTGGATGCTCGGGCGGTGGGTGTTTGTGCCTGTTTTCGTGGCGGCTTTCTACGGCGGCATGATCGTCATCGACCTCCTTACGTACCCCATGCTCTCGTTCTGGCGAGGATGGTTGAGGCGTCGCGGCCTCGTGGCGTGGTACCTGGTCGAGGTCGTCGGGATGTGGGGTGGGACTACGCTGCTCATCGTGGCGTTCGCACCGTGGTGGCTCTCGGAGAGTCCGGGGTGGGTGTTGTTGAGGGTGCTCGGCTGCCTGCTCGCGCTCGTCTCGGTCGGGGTGGGGACGTGGGCCTGCTACAAGATGGGCTGGGCGCGGCTTCTCTTCGCGGGAGCGCTCTTCCCTCCCGGGGCGGGGGCTGAGGAGAATGGGGTGCCGCAGCGGCTCGTCGTGGAGGGACCCTACCGTTTCGTGCGGAACCCTCTCTACGTCACGGATTTCGCCCTTATCCTCGGCACGGCCCTCCTGGCGAACGACACTTTCCTCTTCCTGCTCGCCGCGCTCTACGCCGCACAGCTCGCCCTCCAGTTGCCCCTCGAAGAACGCGAGCTACACCGGCGCTTCGGGCTTCGTTACGGTCGCTACTGCCGATCGGTTCCGCGTTTCGTACCCAGGCTCCGACCCATCCATCCTAGCGAGATCGAATAGTAACCTTCAGGTATCGTCCATCAGGCGCGTACCCGGGATGGGCAAGTGTACCTTCCTTTCACGCAACGCCTCTACGAAGATTGCCTGACGAGAAGAGCGAGCGTACCCGCAGCAGCCCGTGTGCGACCAGGACCAGGAGGCTGATGATCGTAACCTGGTACCTATCTTCTGGCTAGCGCGATAAGGTGATCGCTCGTCGAAGTGAACGGCTCGCCTTCGAAGCCGCCGTAGACGACCTCTACTTCGAAGTTCGCGAGCCTCAGCATGAGGAGCAACTCGTCGCGGGTGGTGATCCGTATCGTCAGGTTGTGGGCCCTTCGGGTTTCGAGCGTGCCCGAATCGTCGTATCGTTCGTAGAACAGCCGCATGCGCATGAGCTGTGTGGCCGGGTCGTAGGTGGAGACGGAGAAGCGGTCGAGCCTGCCGTCGGGGAGATCTCGGGTGAAATCGTGTCGCAGTTCCGGGCCGCCCGCCAGCTCATCGGGCGAGAACGCGGAGACCTCTATCCCGAGCAGGCCGCCGTGCGCGAGGTGTTCGCGCGCGTTGCGAAGAAACACCAGCGCATCATCCACGCTCCCCAGGCACAGGAACGAGTTGAAGGCGCACACGGCCAGCCCATAGCTTCGTCCTGAACGTACGCCCCGCATGTCTCCCACGACCCAATCCACGGCTTCACTCTGCACGCTCCCTCTCTCGGCCATCTCCCCCGAGAGCTCGACGGCGGTCACGTCGTGGCCGGCGGCCGCGAGGCGGGTCGCGAGGCGCCCCGTGCCGGCCCCCCACTCGACGACGGGCCCGGCCTCGCGCCCGGCGAGGGCGAGCCAGAACGGGAGATCGTAGTCGTGCGTGTATTCGAGGTTGTAGAGGTCGGCCAGTTTGTCGTACTCTGCCACCGTGCTCCTTCGCCGCGCGTCGTCTGATAGTGTCAGGCTACAGGAAAACCTAGTGGGGAGGGTGCGGGTTGATAGACGGTCTGGACCACGTGCAACTCGCGATGCCTCCGGGTGGAGAGGAGCGGGCGCGAGCATATTTCGGCGGGCTACTCGGGCTCGCGGAGTTGGAGAAGCCTGCGGTCCTCGCGAGGAGGGGTGGGGCCTGGTTCGGGTTGCCGGACGGGCGGCAGATACATCTCGGGATCGAGGAGCCGTTTCGCCCGAACGAGAAGGCGCACCCGGCGTTTGCGAGCGGGGCGCTGGATAGTCTGGCGCGGAGGCTCGAGGAGGGTGGGTATGCGGTTTGGTGGGACGGTGCTCTGGCACCGCGTCGCAGGTTCTATGGGGAGGACCCTTTCGGGAACAGGATCGAGTTCATCGGGCCTTAGTGGGCCCGTGGGGGATATAATGATTCTGGCGTACTAATCGCGGAGGTTTTGGATGGGCATAGTCTTATTGATCGTGATCGTCGTGATCGTGGTGGTACTCGTGATCTACGCGATCTCTGTTTACAACGGGCTCGTGCGGCGGCGTAACGAGGTCGAGGAGTCTTACAGGCAGATAGACGTGCAGCTCAAGCGCCGCTACGATTTGATCCCCAACCTCCTCGAAGGCGTGAAGAAGTACTTCCGCCAGGAGCAGGACGTGCTCACCCAGATCACGCAGGCCCGCTCCCAGGCCATGCAGCCCCAGTCTCCGGGCCAGCAGGCACAGTCCGAGGCGCGGCTCTCCGGGGCCATCGGAAACCTGTTCGCCGTTGCCGAGAACTACCCAGATCTCCGCTCGAACACGGTTTTGATCGACTTTCAGGAAGAGCTTTCCTCGACGGAGAACAAGATCTCCTTCGCCAGGCAGCACTACAACGACTCGGTCCAGTCCTACAATACAAAGATTCAAAGCTTCCCGGCCGTCATCTTTTCCCGTGCTATGGGCTTCACGGAGAAGGAATATTTCGAGGCCCAGGGTCCCGAGCGCGAGTCCGTAACGGTCTCCTACGACTAGGCAGATGGCCGGCAGCGACCTAGGCACCTTCAGGGAGCGTATCGCCCGCAACAGGCGAAACAGCCTGCTGCTCATAGCCGCCTTCCTCGCTTTTATCGCCGTCTTCGGCTACGTGATCGGGTACGCCTGGCTCGGGACCCCCGTCCGCGCCCTGGCCGGCCTCGCCTTCGCGCTGGTAATTGGCGTGATCGCCGGTCTCATCAGCTACTATGGGGGCGACAGGATGGTCCTCGCCGCCTCACGGGCGAGGGAGATCACTCACGACGACGCCCCCGTGCTCTTCAACGTTGTCGAGGAGATGTCGATAGCCGCTGGCATCCCGATGCCTAAGGTCTACATCGTCGACGACACAGCCCCGAATGCCTTCGCCACGGGCCGCAGTCCCGAGCACGCCACGGTCGCCGTCACCAGCGGCCTCCTCGAAAAGCTCGACCGCGACGAGCTCCAGGGCGTCATGGCGCACGAGATGTCCCACGTCGCCAACTTCGACATCCGCTACTCGATGCTCGTCGGCATCCTGGTCGGAACCACGGTCCTGATCTCCGACTTCTTCCTGCGCGGCCTGTGGTTCGGCGGCGGCAGGGGAGGCGGGCGCCGTGGCGGGGGAGGTAATGGCGGCGGGCAGTTGCAGCTCATCATGATGCTAGTCGCCATCGTCCTCGCTATCCTCGCGCCGCTTTTCGCCCGACTCTTGCAGCTCTCCATAAGCCGCCAGCGCGAGTTCCTGGCTGATGCGACGGCCATCAGGCTTACTCGCAACCCCAAGGGTCTCGCAGACGCCCTGCAGAAGATCAGTGGCGACAACGAGGTCCTCGAGGTCGCCAACCGCGCGACGGCCCACCTCTACATCGTCAACCCCATCAAGAAGTTCGAGAAGCGTTCCAAGGGCCTCTTCTCCACCCACCCGCCCATAGAGGAGAGAATACAGATACTCCGCGCCATCGAGGCAGGCGGCGTCGCCGAAACCACGGGGCAAGCCTCGACGGAGACCCCATAAAGCGTTACAATATCCGCCGTTATATTGCCGGATGGTGTAACGGCAGCACGAGTGACTCTGAATCACTTAGTCCTGGTTCGAATCCAGGTCCGGCAGCTTCTCTTTTCCCCTGCAAAACCGCAAAAACCTAAAAAGCTGTCGACCACTCAACTTGGCCTCTTGGCAGCAACCCGGCAGCAACGTAACAACAAACCTTCGGATCGGCCCGATGGAGAGGTGTCACTAGTAGGCCTCCCGCGGTCCTTGGATATGTTCGACGGGCACCAGATTCTTTATTCTGCTCTGAGGAAACAAGAGATGGCGCAGGTCCTAATTCTCTATAACGACATACTGTGGTCGAGCCGAACGCGCCGGGATCGCTGCCCGCTGCTTTCCCGCTGGTGCTCGTGCAGAACGAGCGCACGGCGGGGGGCACTTTGACCACCGGGAGGACGTTACGAGCGAGCACTACCACTTCCCCGACCAGTATCGAAACCGGGTGGCGCCGGGGCGTCCGTTCGTCTACTACCGGGGTGTTCGGCGCAGAGTAGGCCGTGGGGAGGCGGAGTACTTTGGCACCGGGCGCGTGGGTCGCGTCTGGCGCGACGGTCGCGGGGTTGGCCGGTTCTTACCGTCGCGAACAGCGCAATTCTGCCCGATGATCATGGTTGGCGGCAATGATACAGCCGACAGTAAATCGTCTTCTATGTAAGAACGTCCTCCATCGCGTTCACGGCCGTCTCCTGCATCGACGGTAAGACGTGGCTGTAGGTGTCCATCGTCTCCGAGATGTTGGCGTGTCCCAGCCTCTCCTGGACGACCTTCGGGTTTACGTTCTTGGAGAGCAGCAGCGTGGCGCAGGTGTGCCGGAGATCATGGAACCTGATCCGAGCCAGATCCGCCTGCTCGAGCAGTGGCCGGAAGGAGCGGTAGGTCAGATTGCCCACGTCGAGGGGCGTGCCCGTGGTCGAGGTAAACACCAGCCCCGTGTCTTGCCAGAGCTCGGCCAGCCTGGACTTCTCTTCCAGCTGCCGCCTGCGGTGGCGCTCGAGGGCCTCAACGGCGCTCCGGGTCAAACGCACGCTCCGGCGGCTCTTGGGGCTCTTGGGCATAGTGAAGCAGAGGCCATCCTTTTTGGTGCGCGTGAGCTGCTGGCTCACCGAAAGCGTCGCGCCCTCGAGGTCCACATCTTGCCAGCGCAGTCCGAGCAGCTCGCCTTCTCGCAGCCTGGCTGTGATGGCTAAGACGTAGAGGGCCTCCAGACGGTCGCCTCGGGCCGCGCCTAGCAGGTTGCGAGCCTGATCCGCGTTCAGCACCCGGATCCCTTTTGTTGCGCCCTTGGCGAGCTTGGGTGTCGTCACGGCGTCGGTCACGTTGCGGGGCACGAGCTCCCACCTCACCGCCTGTTTGAGGGCCTTGCGCAAGACAGTGTGTATGAGCTGGTAGGTGCGCGCGGAGAGCCCCGAATCTAGTTTGGCGCGGTAGAGTCCTTGCACCTGAGCCGGGGCGAGGACCTTGAGCTTCGTGCGCCCCAGTGAGGGTTTCAGGTGAAGCCGCACCACGTACTCGTAGTTCTCGAAGGTCGACTGCTTCACAGTATTCCTGACCGAGCCGCTTAGCCACCGGTCGAGACACTCGTTCAGAGTGAGATTACCCGCATCGAAGACCAGCCCGCCGTCGCGCTCGGCTTTGGCCTTGGTGAGTTTTTCCTCAACCTCCCTGCGGGTCTTGCCGGAGACGTAGTGGCGCTTCGGACCTTTCGCCGTCTGCACCGTGTAGGACGCGCGGTAGCCGGACCTGTCCTTGCTCTTGTAGATGCTGCCCTCGCCGTTGCCCCTCTTTTCGCCATCTATCGGTCCTCCTTCGTCGGATCCTTACGCGCCGTTATTGCATTATTGTTATGTTAAGCTTTTAAACACTAAATAATATGTATGTGTAAAAGCCAAGCAACCCGGTAAGGTTGCCGCCCCCCTCGATGGGGATGACGGAGGATCCTGCCCGTGGCGGTGTCCGGTGTTCGTGGTGTCCGCGCGACCGACGGTGCTAGAATCGGCGCACCTCCCACCGCTGGTAGAATCATTGCGTGCAAGACATGTACGTGTCGCAGGCGAAGCGTGGCGACGAAGCGATTGTTGGGGGTGCTAATGGCACGCTACACGATGCGCCAGCAGCTCGTATCGATTGGCGAGGATTTCGACATCGCCGACGAGCACGGCGACCCGGTCTACAGGGTGGACGGGAAGGCCCTGCGCCTTCGCGAGACGTTCGTGATCGAGGATTTGCAAGGTCGTGAGGTGGCGACGATTCGCGAGAAGAAGCTCGCCCTTCGCGAGAGCATGGACGTCTTGCGCGCAGGCAACAAGATCGCCACCATCCGCAAGGCGCGGTTCGAGCCGTTTCGGGACAGCTTCTCGGTCGACGTGGAGGGCTCCCAGGAGATGGTCGCCCAAGGAAGCATCCTGCACCACGAGTACGACATCCGCCGCGGGGATGGGGCGGTCGCCCGCGTATCGAAGCACCGGTTCGCGATGAGCGACACCTACGGGATCGAGGTCGCCCCGGGCGAGGACGATGGTCTCGTACTGGCGGTGGCGGTCGCACTCGACGAGATGGCCCACGATTCGGACTGAGGGGGCTGCTGAGAGGAAGTTTTGGAAGAGCCTTCCACGGCGCTCATCCCTCCGCTCTGCGTGACGTCTCTCGGGAGATCCTCTAACTCGTAGCAGCGGGGGTAGGGGGGTGTAGGACCCCACCCCTGTGAGGATTATCTGCTCACGAGGGTCCGCAAGGAGGCGAAGAAGGCGAGACTACCTCCGGCGGCTCCTCCTCCCCAACTCCAGCAGCGCCCGTCGCGCTTCTCCTGACGATGCTCGCTCCGGCCCTGTGGTCCCACACCTGAGGCAGCGGGCAGTGTATCCGCCCTCCATCCGTTCGATGACCATGGGTGCCACATGACCGCACCGCTCGGGTGCTACGGGCGTCAACGACATCCTCGCGCCTCCCTTCAGCACGCGCTACCTTTGTAGCACACCCGCTTATTTATCTTCGGCTGTGCGATGGAAGCGCCGACGAGCACCGTTGCCGCGACCGACCCGCGTCGGTCGACGCCAATCGCGACAACGGCACTACGCCTGATGGTGGGCCTGGATGCCGAGGGTAGGATGGAGCTGCGGATCGGCGGTTAGCACCGAGTTCGAGAGTCCTGTGACGGGTAGGCAAAGAGTGGGACTTTTCCGCCTGGCTGCCGTCAGAGGGGGCGGCGCAGATCGAGGTCGATGCCGACGGCGGTGGGGTGATTCGCTACCTAATTGAGCCGAGCCCTTCTCGGGGACGGCTAAGGGCGTGCGACTCGACCACCGACGCGACCGCGTTGGCCTCGGCGAACGCCGACCGCGATAACGGGATTACCGTTTAGCGTACACGTGGGCCCCGACTGCGCAGCGTCCCGGACGTGCGTATGCGACGGGACATAAAGCGCATGACACGGTAAGGTAGTGGGCGTGCTTAAGACCTACCGTTCGTTGCTCTCCATACCCCATGCCCGCGCTTTCGTCATCGCGGGGTTCGTGGCACGACTTTCCATATCCATGCGGGCCTTGGGCGCCGTGCTGATGGTCTCTCAGCTCACCGGTTCTTACGGGCTGGCCGGAGCCGTCGCCGCGGCGGCCCTGCTCGGCGAGGCGTTTGCCGCTCCCCGACTCGGCCGGTTGGTGGACCGCTACGGGCAGCGGCGGACGTTGCTCGTGTGCCTCGCTGTGCACACCGCGGGAACGCTCGCCCTCGTGCTTTCGGCGCAGTTCGCGGCACCAAGCTGGGTGCTGTTGGCGACCGCGG
>DATDKB010000242.1:0-13027 GCA_036520255.1 Rubrobacter sp.
GAGAGCAGCTCGCAGGAGTTCTTCGACACGGAAGGGCAGGAGCAAAGCGACAGCCGCGTCTTCAGGGCCAGCCGTTTCCTGCGCCGGCGTGAGTAGAGGCTTCGTTACCCCGACCAGGGACGGAACCCTGCTCAACCTCAGTGTCTCACCGGGCGCACAACGCACCTCCTTCGCCGGCATCTACGGCGAGGACGCCATCAAGCTCAGGGTCGCGGCACCGCCTGTGGAAGGCAAGGCCAACGCCGAGGCGGAGCGTTACATCGCAGGGTTACTCGGGGTAGCGGCCTCGGACTTGTCTGTGGTCAGGGGCGTCTCCAGCAGGAACAAGTCCTTGCTCGTCAGGGGCACCGAGACGGAAGACGTGCGCGAGATCCTGTCCGAGCACCTCTCATAGCGGGGTGACATCCGAAAGCTTCGAGGTAGAACCCGCGGAAGCCGGGGAGCGTCTCGACCGGCTGGCCGCGCGGCGTCTCGGGCTGAGCCGGAGCCTCGTGCAACGCCTGATCGAGGACACCTCGTTGCTCGTTGACGGTGAGGCAGCCTCTCCTTCCCACAAGGTCAGGGACGGACAACTCATCGAAGCACGCCTTCCCGAAGAGGGACTTTCGCCGGAGGGGATCCCGGTCCCCATAGTCTTCGCAGATGAGCACTTGCTAGTAGTAGACAAGCCGGCGGGCCTCGTCGTGCACCCCGGCGCGGGCAACCAGTCAGGGACGCTCGTGAACGGCCTACTGACCAGAGGCATATCTGGTGGGGATGACCCATCCCGGCCGGGCGTCGTTCACCGTCTCGACCGCGACACTTCGGGCCTGATGGTGCTTGCAAAGGGCGAGCCTGCGTACTCGAAGCTCGTCGAGATGATGTCGGCCCGGCGGGTTGGCCGCGTCTACAGGGCGGTCGTGGCGGGTGAAGGGTTGCCGGAGACGGGGACCATTGACTCGCCCGTCGGCCGCGACCCGGACAATCCCACGCTCATGGCCGCGGGTGTTGGTAAGCCCGCGATAACGCACTTCGAAAAACTCACTGAAGCCGCGGGACATACTGTGCTCCGGGTTCGGCTGGAGACGGGGAGGACGCACCAGATCCGGGTCCACCTCTCCGCCATCGGTTATCCGGTCTACGCCGACCCGCTTTACGGGACACCCATACATGACGGGCGCCTGTGGCTACACGCGGAGCATCTGTCTTTCGAGCATCCCGTGCATGGAGAGCCGATGGAGTTCTGGTCGGAGATCCCCGAGGATCTACAGGACTCCGCCGCCATGCTTGGGGTCATCGCGTGATTCCGGAAATACCATACCGATTCCTCTTGGAGGGGAGCGCATTCGGAACGAGGCCATCGTCGGGCACGCCGCCCGTGTGCCTTCCCCGCGCTCCGTCATTTTGATCGACCAGTTGCGTGGTGCCGCTAGGCGGGTGGCTCTTTCCGAGACGGCGTTTGCGCATCGCGATGCCCCGCACGCCTGGTCGCCATCTCGATGTGGGAGGCGGCGACGGAGGCCGAGGCCAACATCGGCTGGACGCGCTCCCTGGCGGCGACCGAGCCTTTCGCCACCGGCGGCGTCTACGTCAACGGCGCCGGCTCAGACACGCGGGCGTCCGCCCTGTACGGAGCCAACTACAACCGCCTGGTCGAGATCAAAACCGCCTACGACCCGACAAACTTCTTCCGCCACAACCAGAACATAAGGCCGAAGGCAAAGAGCGCCGTGGAATCCCAGGTCGCGACCAGGACGGGCGCTGCGAAAGCCGGGATGGGCGCGGTGGGCAGCGGAAACGCCCTCGCGTCCCGCAGGACGTTCCCGCAGAGCGGGACCGAACACCCCTTGACCTCCTCCGAGAACGCGGTGGCGCTCTTTGTCTGCTTGACGGCTCCTTCGTCCTCTGGTAGCTTGACGCTCGGCAAGCGATCCTTTAACGGCGTCCTGTGAGACGCGAAGGAGGCAGGTAGTGGGCCGATCTAGCGTCTACGAACGCGCCCATTCACAGGTGCTCACACCGGATGGTCTCGACCGTTCGCTACGCCGCATCTCGCACGAAATCCTGGAACGCAACGCCTCGTGTCTTGACGAACTCGCCCTAGTAGGGGTCCTAACCCGTGGGGTCCCGCTGGCGCAGCGGATCTCGGCCAACATCAGGCAGTTCGAGGGTGTTGACATCCCCGTAGGTTCTCTGGATATAACTCAGCATCGCGATGACCTGCAACAGAGAGATCCCGAGGCGAGGGGTAGCAACGTGCCCTTCGGCGTGACCGGCAAGACGGTAGTGCTTGTGGACGACGTGCTGTACACCGGCAGGACAGCGCGGGCGGCGATAGAGGCGTTGCTTGAACTTGGGAGGCCCGCGGCGGTTCGGCTGGCTATTCTGGTCGACCGCGGCCACAGGGAGTTGCCGATACGGGCGGATCACGTGGGGAAAAACGTACCGACCGCGCGTGGGCAGAGGGTGTTGGTCAACCTGGAGGAGACCGATGGGGAGGACGGGGTGATCGTCGTTGGAGACTAGAAGCTTTCTGAGCCTGGAAGACACGAGCCGTGAAGAGCTAAAGGACATTCTAGACCTCGCGGCCGCGTTCGCGAATGGCCGCCTCAGGGACCCTCTCATTAGCAGGACCGTTTGCCTGGCCTTCTTCGAGGCCTCGACCAGGACGGCCGTATCTTTCGAGCTCGCGGCGAGGCGTTCTGGGGCGCATGTGATCTCGCTCTCCGAAAACGGCTCGGCCATCTCCAAGGGCGAGTCCCTGATCGACACCGTCGTCACCCTCGACAGCCTGGGGGCCGACGCAATAGTGCTCCGACACCCCGCCGCAGGGGCAGCAGCCCTCGCCTCCCGCCACACCACTGCGCCCATCATTAACGCCGGTGACGGCTGCGGCCAGCATCCGACCCAGGCCCTCCTCGACCTCTACGCCCTGAGCGACGCGCTCGACGGCTTCGAAGAACTGGCCGGGCGCCGCGTCGCCATCGTCGGGGACATCCTTCACAGCCGTGTCGCCCGCAGCGTGATACCCGGGTTTGTACGGGCGGGGATCGAAGTATCCTTCGTCGCCCCCCGCACGCTACTGCCTCCCGACACGGAAGCGTGGGGCTTACCCGTCCTCTCCTCGGTAGATGAGGCCATGGAGTGGGGAGCAGACGTTCTGTACATGCTGCGGCTTCAGAAAGAGAGGATGACGGGCGCGCGAGTACCGTCCGTCGCCGAGTACTCCCGCTTCTACGGCGTGGCGCAGCACCATCTCGGGAACGGGGTACTCGTCATGCACCCAGGTCCCGTCAACAGGGGCGTCGAGATCTCCGGCGAGGTCGTCCTCGATGCCTCGTCCCTGATCTCCGACCAGGTCGCATCAGGCGTGTGCGTCCGCTCCGCCGTCCTCGCCCTCTCGACAGGCGCGGTCCAGAGGGCCGCCGCGTGATCCGAGATTCCGCCGCCACACCCGAACTCGTAATACGTAGGGCCCACGTCCTAGACCCGTCCACCGGCCTGGACAGCATCTTAGACGTGCGTATCTCGTCGGACAAGATCTTGGAGATCGGCGAAGGCCTGCGTGGTACGCGCGAGGTCGACGCCGACGGCCTCCACCTCTTCCCCGGCTTCGTGGACGTACACGCCCACTGGCGAACGCCCGGCCGCGAGGACGAGGAGACCATAGAGAGCGGCTCGGCAGCGGCGGCCGCGGGCGGCTTCACCGGCGTCGTGATGATGCCGAACACGGACCCCATCGTGGACCGCCCCGTGGTGGTGAGCGGGCTGGTCCGCCGCGTGGAGCTGGAGTCGAGGGTCAGGGCTCGCGTCTCCGCGGCCCTCCACGTCGGGCTCGCCGGCGCGCGCCTGACGGAGATGCGCCTGCTGAAGGAAGCCGGTGCCTTCTGCGTCTCGGACGATGGGCTGGGAACGGCGTCGGCTGGCGTGCTCAGGAACGGTATGCTGTACGCGCGCTCGGCGGGGCTGCCGGTGATCCTGCACTGCGAAGACCACACGCTCGCAACGGGCGTCGTGCACGAGGGCGTCGCAGGCTCCCTCGTCGGACTCCCGGGCTCCCCGGCGAGCGCGGAAGATACAGCGACGGCAACGGCCCTCGTCCTCGCAGCCGAAACGGGGGCGAAGGTCCATATAACACACGTCTCGACGGCCCTCTCGGTGGCCCTTGTCGGTTTCTTCAGAGATGGAGCCGACGTGACGGCCGACACGACGCCCCACCACCTCACGTTGACGGATGAACTCGTCTCGACGCTTGAGGGGCGCTACAGGGTCAACCCGCCACTCCGGCCGGACGGCGACCGCTGTGGCGTCGAGGCCGCCTTGCGCGACGGCGTCCTCGACTTCGTGGCTACCGACCACGCGCCGCACGCGTCGGAGGAGAAGGAGCTGCCGATGGAGGAGGCCGCGCCGGGGTTTCTCGGCCATGAGACGGCCTTCGCCGCGCTTTATACCGACCTGGTCCTCGGTGGCAGGCTCTCGCTCGCGCGTCTCGTCGAGGCTATGAGCTGTGCGCCCGGCCGCTGGGTCGGGGAGGGGGGGAGCCTCGGGGTCGGGGCGGTGGCGGATCTCACGCTCGTTGACCTCTCTGAGAGGTGGGCGGTGGATCGGGACGCTTTGATGAGCCGTTCTTCTAACTCGCCTTATCTCGGAAGGGCCCTGTCGGGTAGGGTGGTGACTACTATAGTTGGCGGAGAGCTGATACATGACACGACTGGAGCGAAATTTGGAGTACGTGCGTAGCAGGGCGACGCTGGTCCTCGAGGATGGGGCCGCGTTCGAGGGCTGGAGCTTTGCCGGGGAGGGCGAGGTCGCGGGCGAGGTCGTCTTTACGACGAGCATGGTCGGCTACCAGGAGACGATCACGGACCCTTCCTACCGGGGGCAGATCCTGCTCTTCACCTACCCGCTTATCGGGAACTACGGCGTGATTCCCGGCGACGACGAGTCCCGCAAGGTCCAGGCCTCCGCCGTCCTCGTGCGCGAGTACACGCCCCACCCTAGCAACTGGGCGAGCGAACGCTCCCTGGCAGACCTTCTCGATGAAGAGGGGGTGCTCGGGATCGAGGGCATCGACACCCGCGCCCTCACACGCTACCTTAGGGACAAGGGCGCCATGCGCGCCGTGATCTCGACCTCAGAGTCAAACCGCAACGTGCTCCGCGATAGAGCAACCGCCCACCCCTCGATGGTAGGCCTCGACCTCGCTTCCACCAGCTCTGAGCTAACGGAACCGACCCTGCTACCAGCCTTCGGAGAGGAACGCTGCCGCGTCGTCGCCCTCGACTACGGGGTGAAAGGTTCCATTTATAAGGAACTCCGTAGCCGCGGCGCCTCCGTCCTCGCCATGCCGGGCTCGACGGGTTCCGAGGGGATACTCGCCGCGGAACCGGACGGGTTGTTTCTATCCAACGGACCCGGCGACCCGGCAGCTCTCGGCGAGGCGGTGGACAGCTTGCGTCCGCTGCTTGGCGAGGTCCCGACGTTCGGCATCTGCCTCGGCCACCAGCTCCTCGGGCTCGCCCTCGGTTGCGAGACCTACAAGATGCCCTTCGGCCACCACGGCGCGAACCACCCCGTCAGGAACCTCGCGACAGGATGCATAGAGATAACCAGCCAGAACCATGGCTTCGCCGTCAGGGAGGGTTCGCTCACGGACGGCGTCGAGTTGACCCACCGCAACCTGTACGACGGCACGGTCGAGGGCATCGCGAGCCCGGAGTTGCGGGCGTGGAGCGTGCAGTACCATCCAGAATCGAGCCCGGGCCCGAGGGATTCCGGTTATCTCTTTGAAGAGTTCGTGGAGGACATCTCCGAGAAGGCGCGGGCCTAGCGTGCCAAGGCGCGACGACATCTCGAGCATCCTGATCATCGGTTCTGGGCCGATCGTGATCGGACAGGCCGCCGAGTTCGACTACTCCGGCACCCAGGCCTGCCGCGCCCTGCGCGACGAGGGCTACCGCGTGATCCTCGTAAACTCCAACCCCGCAACCATAATGACCGACCCCGAGATAGCCGACGCCACCTACGTCGAACCCCTTACCGCAGAGACCGTGGCAGAGATCCTGTGCCGCGAACGCCCCGACGCCCTCCTTCCAACCCTCGGCGGCCAGACCGCCCTGAACCTGGCCGTCGAACTGCACGAGTCCGGCGTCCTCGAGGAACTCGAAGTCGAACTACTGGGTGCTTCGATACCTTCGATCCAGAAGGCCGAAGACCGCCAGCTCTTCTCTGAAGCCATGCAACGCATAGGCCTGAAAGTCCCGGCAAGCCGCACGGTGAAAAGCTTCGCGGAGGCCGAGAAACTGGCCCGGGAGATAGGCTATCCCCTGATAATCCGCCCGAGCTTCACGCTCGGCGGCAAGGGGGGGGCCACGGCCCGCGACCATTCGGAGCTGCGCCGCGCCGTCGCGGACGGCCTTGACGCGAGCCCCGTAAAGTCCGCCCTCGTCGAAAAGAGCGTCACCGGCTGGAAGGAGTTCGAGCTGGAGGTCATGCGCGACCTCGCCGATAACGTGGTCGTTATCTGCTCCATAGAGAACGTAGACCCCATGGGCGTCCACACCGGCGACTCCATCACCGTCGCCCCAGCGCAAACCCTCTCAGACCGCCAGTACCAGGCCCTCCGTACCGCATCTTTACGCATAATACGTGAGATAGGAGTATCGACCGGGGGGTCGAACATCCAGTTTGCGGTTGATCCAGAGAGCGACGAGTACTACGTGATCGAGATGAACCCGCGGGTGAGTAGGTCGAGTGCATTGGCGAGCAAGGCGACGGGGTTTCCGATCGCGAAGATAGCCGCCAAGCTCGCTGTCGGGTACACGCTCGATGAGATCCCCAACGACATCACAAGCGCCACCCCGGCCTCTTTCGAGCCGGCGCTCGACTACGTGGTGACCAAGATACCTCGATTCGCTTTCGAGAAGTTCCCAGGCGCGGCGCCGAGGCTAACGACAAGGATGCACTCGGTGGGCGAGGTCATGGCGATAGGCAGGACGTTCACGGAGAGCCTGATGAAGGCGATGGCCTCGCTGGAGGTGGATCCCCAGGATGTGCACGCCGGCCTCGACGAGCCCAGTCCTTTCCGCGTCTTCGCCATCTTCGACGCCTTGCGCGCCGGGATGGACGTGCCGGAGATCTTCGAGCGCACCTCCATAGACCGCTTCTTTATCGCGTCCATAGCCAGGATCGTGGCCGCAGAAGGCTCTGTTTCGGAGCCGCTCGGCGCCGAGAACCTGAGAGAGCTAAAGAGGATCGGGCTCCCCGACAAGACCATCGCCGCGGCCTCGGGCAGCCCGGTGGAGGTCGTGCGGGGCGTGAGGCGGGCGCTCGGCGTCTCGCCGACCTACAAGTCCGTCGATACCTGCGCGGGAGAGTTCCCGGCCCGCACCCCGTACTACTACTCGACCTACGAGGAGGAGGACGAGGTAAGGCGCGGGGAGGATGCTTCGGTAGTGGTCCTCGGCAGCGGACCGAACCGCATCGGGCAGGGCATCGAGTTCGATTATGCTTGCGTCCACGCCAGCTACGCCCTCGTGGAGAGCGGATACGACGCGGTCTTGGTCAACTCCAACCCCGAGACCGTATCGACCGACTACGACACCTCGACGCGCCTGTACTTCGAGCCGCTCACTGCCGAACACGTGCTCGAGGTAATCCGGCGCGAGGAGCCCGACGGTGTGATCCTGCAGTTCGGCGGCCAGAGCCCCTTGAAGCTCGCCCACGAGCTAGAGAAATCGGGTGTTTGCATTCTCGGCACCTCCCCCGACGCGATAGACCTCGCCGAAAACCGCTCACGCTTCGGTAGGCTCCTGGAGGATCTAGGCATCCCGCATCCCAGGTTCGGGACGGCATCGACCGCCGAGGAAGCAAGAGAGGTCGCGCGCGAGCTCGGGTACCCGGTCGTCGTGCGGCCCTCCTACGTGCTCGGCGGACGGAGGATTGAGATCGTCTACAACGACGAGGACCTCGACCTCTACCTCAGGACCAGCGCGGGAGCGAGCCCTGGGCACCCGACCCTCATCGACAAGTTCATGGAGGACTACTCCGAGGTCGATGTCGATGCCGTCTCCGACGGGGAGGAAGTCTTTGTCGGCGGCATCATGGAGCACGTCGAGGAGGCGGGGGTGCATTCCGGGGACTCCTCGTGCGTGACGCCCCCGATCAACATTCACAGGGTGTTGCTGCAGAGGATCGAGGACTACACTAGGCGACTGGCGCTTTCCGTAGGCGTCGTTGGGCTCATGAACGTGCAGTACGTGATGCGGGGCGATGATGTGCTCGTGATCGAATGCAACCCCCGCGCTTCCCGCACCGTCCCGTTCATTTCGAAAGCTACGGGGGTGCCACTCGCGAAGGTGGCGACGAGGGTACTGCTCGGCGAGAAGCTCAGGGACATGCGGCTCAGCTCCTCTACCGACGGACATTTCTCGGTCAAGGCGCCGGTCTTCCCGTTCGACAGGTTCGCCGATGTCGACCCGCTGCTCGGCCCCGAGATGCGCTCGACGGGGGAGGCGATGGGAATTGACCGCACCTTCGGCGGGGCGTTCGCCAAGGCGCTCACGGCGGCGGGGCAGAAGTTGCCAGTGTCGGGGCGGGTCTACATCTCCGTCGCCAACAGGGAGAAGCGGGCCGTCGTGCTCGTGGCGCGGGCGTTTGCCGACCTAGGGTTCGAGATATCCGCGAGCGAGGGCACGGCGGAGGTGCTCAAGAACAACGGATTACCCGTTATGGTCGTGCCCAAGATCGGGGAGCTCGGCGAGGATGTGCTGGGTCTTATCGAAACTGGAGGCGTTGACCTCATCGTGAACACCCCCTGGGGCCGTGGGCCGCGCACGGACGGATACCTGATCCGGCGCCGAGCCCTCACCCATGGCGTCCCCTGCATAACCACCCTTGCCGGCGCGGCCGCCGCAGTACAGGGCATCGAGGCCACATTGCGCGGCGGAACGAGGCGTGTGAATTCGCTCCAGGGCCTCTACGCGGCGAGAGCATGAAGTTCTACAGGGTAAACGTCGAGGAGCGCGAGGCGTTAGGCAGCTACACCCTCCTCCGCTACCGCTGGAACGGACCCGTCGAACCTGGACAGTTCGTGATGGCGAGGACCGCCGGCTACCCTATCACCCTCGATCCGTTTCTGGCCAGACCCTTCTCGTTCTACGACCACGATGGGGGGGTGGCGAGCTTCCTTTTCGAGGTGCGGGGCCGAGGTACGGCACTCCTGGATGCTGCATCGTCCATCGAGGTGACAGCCCCCCTAGGGAAGAGATTCCGGATCGAACTAGGGCTGGGCCGCGCGGCGCTTCTCGGTGGGGGCATCGGCGTCGCGCCGCTCAAGATCCTGGGCCGCCACCTCGATGCGATGGGCGTCCCCCACGACGTGTTCCTCGGGTTCGCGGATGCCGCAGCCTCTGTCGTTGCCAAAGACTTTCCCGGCGCCGAGGTGGCGACGATGGACGGGGCGGTCGGGACCCGTGGTACGGTCCTGAATGCCTCCGGCGCGCTAACGAACTACGGCGCCATCTACTCCTGCGGCCCCAACTCGATGCTGGCGGCGGTCAAGCTCGCCGCCGGGAAGAACAGCCTCTGCCAGCTCTCTGTGGAGGAGAGGATGGGGTGCGGGAACGGCTCGTGCAACGGGTGCGTCGTGCCCGTGCACGGCGGCTACGTCAGATCGTGCATCGAGGGTCCGGTCTTCGACGCGGAGGTATTGGCGTGGTAGTGCGCGTTCAGGAGACCGGCGTTGACCTTGAGGTCGAGCTCTTCGGGATACCGTTACGGACGCCCCTGATCCCGGCTTCAGGAACGCTCTCGAAGGAGGCTCTTGACGAAGTCGAAGGTGTCTACGGGGCGATGTTACCGAAGACCACGACGCCGGTCGCAAGGGTGGGCAACCCGCCGCCCCGGGTTGCAGAGACGCCCGCGGGGATGGTCAACTCCATCGGCCTCCAGAATCCTGGCGTGGAGCGCTTCTTGCAAGACCTGGAGGTGTTCGATCTCGGAATCCCCCTCTTCGTCTCCGTGGCCGGCGATACCGTGGCCGAATTCGCCTCACTCTGTGAGATCCTCTCCGGCGTCGAGCGCATCTCGGCTGTCGAGTTGAACCTCTCGTGCCCGAACGTGGAGTGCGGGGGCCTGGCGTTCTGCGCGGGAGCATCCTCTGTCGAGGAGTTAGTCGTCGCCTGCCGGTCCATCGTAGGGAACAAGCCCATCCTGGCCAAGCTCACGAACGAGGGCGTCGTGGAGAACGCCCGCGCCGCTGAGGCAGCGGGTGCAGACGGGCTTACCGTCATCAACACCCTTCCCGCGCTCACGATAGACGCCCGGACGCGGAAGGTGCTGGTGCGGGGCGGCCTCTCGGGTCCCGCGATAAAGCCCGTCGCCCTAAGGGCTGTATACGACGTATCGGGCGTGGTGGACGTTCCGGTCGTAGGAAGCGGTGGGGTGGCGAGCGGCACGGACGTGGCCGAGTTCATGCTCGCGGGCGCGACCGCGGTGCAGGTGGGCACGACGAGCTTCGTGAGGGACCCGCAAGAGATCCTGGCCGAGTTCACCGCTTACCTGAAAGAAAGCGGTCTCGGAGCCTCACAGCTGACGGGGGCCGTACGCTCCCCCGATCCCGGCGTACCGGTCCCTCGCCCGAAACCGGTTCACAAAAGCTCGCGCCACTAGAGCCGCTGAGGGGACCCCATTCGGGCGCACAGAGGTGCGGGTAGGATGACCGTTCATCTGTCCCGCGTGAGTGAAACGATCCCGGACCCCGACCCGGGAGTCCACCTCGTATCACACTGCGATCGGATACGCGGTCATATTGGCAGGCGTCGTCGCCTCTCAGATCGCACTTGCGCGCAGCGCGCCCTAGGCTCGTACGCTTTGCGCGGAGCGTTTTCTGGTCAGTACCCGTCCGTCTTGCGCGTCGCTGCGTTCATTCAGGCAGCGCTCGTAGTGCTCATGGTAGGTGTAGTTTTTCGCGGGTCGGTGTAACCCTTCCGAGGTGGTCACTTGTGTCCCGTCGGCTTGTGCGGCTCGTGGTCGCGTTCGCATGTATCGGTCCCGTGCTGAACTTCCTCACGCCCAGTACCTCGGAACGCGTCATCTATGCGCCGACGAAGTTCCTTCTGCTGGTGAGCAGCCTCATGGTCGTTACCGGGAGGCCGTTGCCTGATTAGAGCAAGATCCCAAAACATGCCGCTTGCGACCGCGGAAACCTGGCGATCCGAGAGTCGAAACGACCAAGGTCAGAGAGCGGGTCGAAGGAGGCCCGTTCGCTCGGGGTGAACCGATTACCACTGTGGTTCTTGTGCTCCTTAGCGTTGTGCACTGCTCGCTCGTAACAGGCTCGGGTAGCCTACTTTGACCAGCAAGATAGTTGAGATGATCAGGCCGGAAGGCCTTATCTGGGGTATTTTGATCGCGTATGGAGAACGAGGACTCCTCGAAGGGAGCGCAGCGGTGACGAACAAACGGTGGAGCGAGCTCAGCAGCGGTCAGCGGCGAGGCATCGTGTTCTCCAGCGTGCTCCAGGTCGCGCTGCTGGTCGCGGCCCTGGTGGACATCTAGCGGCGGCCTGGGGAGGAGATCAGGGGCACAAAGCGGATGTAGGCGTTGGCTGCCTTCGTCAACTTCGTCGGCCCGATCTCCTACTTCGCGTTTGGCTGGAGGCGTGTCACCACTAGCTTCGACAAGCTACACGATCTCTGCGAATTCTCGCCTTGTACGTGCTCTTGAGAGCGCGCATGATACCTACATGGAAGGACAGGTGGAGCGGCCCCATTTCGAAGAAGAGCAGCGCTTCCCCTTATGGACAAAAGCTATCGTGCTGCTACCCGTGGTCGTCCTCGCCTATTCCGCCATTCAGATGTGGCTTGGGGGGCCAAGGTACGTCGGCATCGCTCTGATCGTTACCGCGTTCGCCCTATTTTTTCTTCTTCTGGCCGTGCCAAACTTCGTCCTCAAACTCCTTATTAGCATAGATTCGAGTCACCTTCGCCTAAGGATTTATCCCCTTGGGCTACCGGTACCGTTCTTGCCTCCCAGGATATGGGATGTTCCGCTAAGCGAGATATCTCACTGGGAAGTGCGCACTTACAAGCCTCTATTAGATAGAGAGTACTGGGGGCCGCACTTTTGGGGCTTGGGTAGTGCGTTCGGCGGTGATCGATACCTTTACGCGATGAAGCCTGGCCTCTTCAGTGCACGAGGAGTGCAACTTCAGCTTAGAAGCGGCGAGAGACTGTTTCTCGGGTCGGAGCATTCCGAAGAACTCACCGGCGCCATCGCCCTAGCCAAAAACGAGAGCAACTAGGGTTATGTGCGTCTTTCAGAAGGCTCGCGTCTATAGGAATGGGTTGCCACTCGGTTTTTCTCGAAACCGGACCGATCGGTCGGACAATGAGTATTCTACGTCCGGCTAGCGTGCGTAGAAGGCTCGTTCTACGAGGTTCCGATGTACGGGGTTCTCCGAAGCACACCCGCTGCCAAACCTGCTGCCACTCGTCGGGGGACACGAGTCGCTTGGGAGCGTTGTGTGTAGTCGTGGCTTTTTCGGAGGCTCGCTACGAAATGCCCCAGAAATCTTCACCCGTAACGGTTACCGTAACGTTTGGGAGACGGTGTCTGGCTAGCATGTGCTCACAACACGGACACGAGGCGGAAAGGAGCGGAAAGGAAGAAGGGTTACGAGAAGTTGGCCAAGGGTTCAATAGGGATCCATCACGGATTCGGCGGCGCATGCCACCGTGGTCCCCTACGAGCGAAAGGAGAAATACCGTGGCCGAACGAAATTTCGGAGGGCACGCCGTGCCGAAGACGAGCTTGCCCAGGATGGCGGTGACGATGGTGCTGGGCGCGGCGGTGGCTACGCTACTCGCCCTTATGTGGTTCACCCTCTCTGCGGAGGCGGCCTCCCCCAAAGCCACCACGAAGACCTTCACTAATGGCAACCAGATCCGTATCCCCGCAGACCGGATATCGGGCGGGACGGGTGGTAAGGCCGATCCTTATCCCTCCACCATCAACGTTAGTGGGTTCAAGCGCGTCACCGACGTCA
>DATDKB010000243.1:0-7463 GCA_036520255.1 Rubrobacter sp.
GGGATGACGAGGAAGCCGTTGGTGGTGCGCCGCACGTAAGCGTCACCCTCTCCGAGCGACTCTATCCCCATCTCGTTCAGGTAGGGACCGCCGTCGATGACCGAGAGGTTGCCGGCCTCCGCCTCGATGTCCACGCCGGCGAGCTTGACCAGCTCCGTGGCGGAGGTCCCGAGCGGCACCTCGAAGAGCTTGAGCTCGAGGTCGGGGCCGAAGACCTGCAAGTATTTGGTCGTAACCGGCTTGCCGAGAAAGAACGCGTTGTAGATGTTGAGGAGCGTCTCGGTGTTGTTGACGATGTGACCGGCGTCGAGCGGGAGGCCCGGGCGCTTGCCGCCGGCGGGCAGCTCGACCCGGCGCGGCACCCACTTCTCCTTATTCTCGCGGAAGATGTTCTTGATGAGCGTCTTCTCCTCGCCCATCGAGTACTTGTCAGGCACGTGGACGACTTCGTAGAGGCCATTCGCGCTCTCGTCGTAGCGGGAGAACCAATCCTCATCCTTGAAGTGGACGCCCATGATCACGTTCTCGATCCCGAAGATCGCCTTCATCGCGTCGAAGAGCGTGAGGAACTCATCGAAGTACTCCTTATGGAGCATCTTGTCGGCCCAGTAGCCCGGCTCCGACTCCGTGCAGTTCACGATCAGGTTCGGCTGCGGATTCTTCCACTTGAAGTAGGTCGGGAAACCGCCGCCCCCAGCCCCTACGATGCCAGCTTGGCGCATGATCTCGACGGCCTCATCCCTGCCGAGAGCCTTTACCTCGTCAAGATTGCGCTGCTTCAACTCAGCCAAGATCCTTCCCTCCGAACACTCTATACACCAGATACTTGCTGTTACAAACGCTGTGCAACTATTACAGTCAGTATAACCTTTGCGCCTTTATGTTGCTAGTTCGAAACGGTCCGCTCTGCTACACTCAGGGTCAACGTGAAGCTCTCCCGACGCAACGCGACGATCCTGCTCGTGATCGGCATCTACATGCTCCTAACCTGGGGCACACGGGTTTTCACCTTCCTGGCCGAGTTCCGCGCCGGAACCCTGGTCGCCCCCGGCATCCACTTCTCGCTGGTCGTGATCGGCCTCGCCATAGGCGTGTATCTCGCGTACCTTGGCATAAGAGGCCGCAGAGCGGCCTCCTAGCACTCCTGCTTCGCAGGCTTGTCAGCATTTCAGCACGCTGCGCCCTCTGGGCTCCGCTTTCAGCAATTCAGCGAGAACGTGCAAATCGTGACTATCGTTTGCAAGAAGGGGTCCCGTTGCGGAGTTTCGCTTCGCGAGCGGGGAAGGCGACGTGCGAGGAAAAGCTGACCACTGAAAGCGACCGTAGGGAGCGTGCTGTCAGCTACAGCGGGCGATCCAGGGTGCTCTCCGTCTTTTCCGGCAGATCCCCTACCGAGTAGTTGGGGACGGCACGGCGGAGGTATTCGAGGGACCTTGCCGCCTCCTGGCCACGGGCGTGGAAGACCATGGCGTCGACGAGTTCGATGAGGTTCGAGTCGCCTGGCGGGATCATATTCTCCGAGGAGAGCTTGAAGACCATGAGGTGTAAGGTCGGCTCACGGACTTCGCCCTCTTCAAAGAGTTCCTCTTTCAGTTTCTCGCCGGGGCGTAGGCCGACGAATTTAATCTTGACGTTCGGCGCGCCCATTATCTCGATCATCTTTTTCGCCAGGTCGGTGATGGCGACGGGACGGCCCATCTCCAGGACGTAGGTGCCGTAGCCTTCGGCCATAGCGCCGGCCTGAAGGATCAGGGAGACCGCCTCGGGGATAGTCATGAAGTACCGGATCATGTCCGGGTGCGTAACCGTCACAGGGCCGCCGGCTTCTATCTGCTGACGGAAGGTAGGCACGACGGAGCCGCGGCTGCCGAGCACGTTCCCGAACCGGACTGAAGCGTAGACGGTCTCGGGGTACTCTTCGGAGAGGTTCTTGACGACCATCTCGGCCAACCGCTTGGTCGCACCCATCACGTTGACGGGGTTTACGGCCTTGTCGGTGGAGACGTTGATGAACTTGCTCGTCCCGTAGGCCCCCGCGGCGCGGGCGACGTTGAGGGTGCCGAGGACGTTGTTGACGACGGCCTCTGTCGCCTGCAGCTCCATCATGGGCACGTGCTTGTAGGCGGCGGCGTGGAACACGAGCTGCGGCCTGAAGTCCTCGAAAGCGAAGCTGACGCGCTCCGCGTGGGTGACGTCGCCTACAAAGACCTCGGCATCGTGAAAATCTTCACGCCTGAGCTCCGTGTTCAGATAGTAGAGGCCGCTCTCGTCGCGGTCGAGCAGGACCAGCTTCGCCGGCCCGAGGCGTGAGATCTGTCGCGACAGCTCCTTGCCGATGGAGCCCCCTGCCCCCGTAACCAGAACGCGCTTGCCGTTGATGTAGCTGGAGAGGGCGTCGAGGTCGATGTCCACCGGCTCGCGCCCGAGGAGGTCTTCGATCTGGAGCTCGCGCAGCTGGATGGCACCCTCGGCCAAAAATTCCCCGAGGTCGGGCATCACCTTCACCTCGGCCGAAGCGCGGATGGAGGTGCGCCAGATCCAATCCATCTCCTCCCTGCTGGCCTGCGGCCTGGCTATGATGACCTGGTCGATGCCGTGCTGGCCGATGAGGTCTTTGAGGTCCTCGACGACCCCGAGAACCGGCGCGCTCTCTACGCGCCTACCGACCTCCACACGCGAATCGCTGACGAACCCGACGACCTGGGTCTCGGAGGCGGCGGTACGCCAGATGTGCCCGGCAAGCGCCACACCAGGTTCCCCCGTACCCACGATGGCAACCCGAGTCCGGCGCCCGACCTCCCTGAGGGACATCTCGTAGAAGACCCGGGGATAGAGCCTGACGGCGACGAGTTGCACGTAAGCGAGCACCGAGCCGACCAGCGGCACCGAGAGCGGAACGGGGTTGCCCTCCGTGATACCGAACCCGCCCGGGCCCACGCAGAACGCCGCCAGAAAGAGACCACCGGCGGCTATGGCCGTGGCGCTCAACACCTGCACGCCCTGGTAGATGCCCGTGTACCTCAAAATGCTCCTGTAGACACCGCTCTCGTTCAAGAGCAATACGAACGCCAGCGCCGAGAACAGCGCGAACGGCCAGAAGAAAGGCCAGAACTGGTCCCCGTTCCCGGTATCCCCGGAGACGCGAACGATGAGCGTAACGGCAAACGACTCTATGACTATGAGGGCGTCGACGAACATCGCCGCCCCGCGCCTAAACGCGGGCGGCGAGCGATGGAAAGCCCTCTGCAACCGGTCTACGAGAGCAAGAAGCCTCTGCCCTATGCTCTGCAAAAGCCACATAAGCCCATATATTAACAGCACGCCGCCTTCGGCGGCTTGTCAGCACGCTCCCTACGGTCGCTCGTCAGCACGCTTCGGCCTCGCTTATCAGCATTTTGCCGTTCCGGCCTCGCCCGTCTGCGTACGACGATCCGTTGCCGACAGTGGTCGGGTTCTACGCTTCGGCGACGCCCCGGGACGACTCGCTGAAAGCGAAGCCCATAGGGCCAAAGCGTGCTGACAAGGCGCTTAGCGCCGCGCTGACAAGCCGCCGTCAGGCGGCGTGCTGATGACCCACCAGCTTTGGGAGGGCGGCAAGGAGGGCGCAGCAGGCCAATGCGAGGACGATGCCGGCCATAGAGGATGGGCCGCCCTGGGGGATCAGGAGCGCGGCGAAGCCGGCGATGATGCTCAGGCCGTAGTAGAGGTTGCTCGTGCGCCTGTGCATCTGGGTGGTTGGTGTGATGCGCTGATAGATGTGCTCCCTGTGGGCCAGGAAGATGTTCTTGCCGGCCCCGCTTTTGAGGCGTCGGACGAGGGTGTATCCGGTGTCGAAAAGGTAGGGCGTAAAAACCACGATGCAGGCCAGGAAACCTATGGGTGTCCAATCCTGGCCCGAGAGCGCGGGGGCATAGAGGGCCGCCGCGGCCAGGCCGAAGCCGAGGAAGTAGGCCCCGGAGTCCCCGACGAAGATGGATGCCGGGCTTATGTTCCAGATCAGGAATCCTGCGGTAGCTCCGATGAGCGCGGGCAGGAAGCCACCGGCTGTCCCGACGAGCGGCGCGAGAAAGAGCGCGTTTACGAGCGCGACGCCGCCTGTGAAACCGTCTATGCCGTCCATAAAATTGAAGGCGTTGCTGAGGGAGACGATCCAGAACACCGCGACAACGAAGACGAGGATGCCGAGTATACCGGGTGCGGCCGAGAGGATCGTCGGGGGGTAGTAGAGCAACAGGCCTGCGGCGGCAAGCACCTGGAAGGCGGCCTTGACGCCGAAGTGAAGGCCCGAGAGGTCGTCCGCGAGCCCGACGGCCCAGACGAGCGTCGCAGCGAAGAGCAGGGGCACCATTCCCCCGGATCTCAGGAGCGCTGCGCCCGCGATCGTGCCCACGAATATCGCCACACCTCCGAGCCTCGGGGTCGGGACCTCGTGCGAGCTGCGGAGGTTCGGTACGTCGAGCAGGTTCCGCCCGACGGCGAACCTCACGAGCAGCGGCACGAGCGCTCCCGCAACCAGGAACGCCACGCCACCGGCGACCAGGCCGATCACCCCCGCACCCAAGACCTACAAGAACGGGTTCTCAACGCGCATGCCCTCGATGAGTTGTCCGTGTTGCATGCCTTCGGTGAATAACCGGTCGGCGCCCCCCTTGAGTGCGGCCTCGACGATCAAGGCGTCCCAGAAGTAGAGCACTAACTCCTGGCTGCGTTGCGCCGCGCCCAGTACCATCCTCGTGTCTTCGGGTAACGTCCTGAACGTGGAGAAGTACTCGACCATCGCACGAGCCTGCTGGTCCGAGAGTGGACGACGCAGCTTTCTTGCCGCGGAGTAAAACTCCCTGAGAACCTGGACCGAAATCATGCCGTCGCCGTCTACAAGGTGGGCTTCTACCAGCTCACCGGAAAGCTCATACTTCTCGGTCTCTCCTTCGTCGACGGCATAGATCAAGATGTTGGTGTCGAAGAACGAAGGCACGGCGCTGCCTAGAGTGGTCCTTCTGGCCGGTTCCTCAGGATCGGCCTGTCGTATAGCTCCTCGCGTTTGGGAAGAGCCTCGCCACCACTGCCCGCCCCCGAGTTTCTGGCGAGTTTTCGTATTCTGCGCCAGGCCTCCCGTCGTTCCCGCCGAACGCCAGCATAATCTTCCAGATAGTCCCGTAACAAGGCATTCACGGAGGTGCCTTCCTCGAGCGCCCGCATCCTCGCCCGCTTTACCGTCTCCCCGTCCACCGTGATCGTCAGGTTGGCCACTCCGCTCTTTTCGTGCTACACGTTTCCAGTGTAGCACCCTACGAACTCAGCATCCCGAGCTTGCGCAGTCGGGCGACCTCTAGCGCCACACCTTCGCGAAAGGGGCGCGGCGCGTAGTCGAGATCACGCTTGGCGTCCTCGTAGGGGTAGGCTTTGTCCTCTCGTAGCCTTGTCACCTGGCCTGAGTCTATAGGCAAGGGCAAACGCAGCCTCTCCGCCGCGACGAGGGCCCGGCGGACGGGTTCTAAGGGTACGTTGACGATGCGTAGGCTTCTTCCGAGAACAGCGGCCACCGTCTTCACCAGGTCAAGGTACGTCAGGGGGTCTGCGCCGGGCAGGTCGTAGCTCTGGTGTACGGTTCCGGGGCGCTTGAGGGTTTTCAGTATGCCCTTCGCGCAGTCGCTGTGGTAGACGGGCTGCCAGAGGTTCGTACCTGGGCCGAACATCGGGAAGACGGGCCAGCGGTCGATGAAGCGGAGCAGGCGGTGAATGTTCTTGTCCCGCTCGGAGCCGTAGATCATGGTCGGGCGCACGATCGTCCAGGGGAGACCGCTCGTGCGCACCACCCCCTCCATCTCCAGCTTGGGTCTGGAACGGAAGGCGTAGGCCGAGTGCACGCTCGTGCTCCCCACGACCACGAGCCGTTCGACGCCGGCCCGACGGGCCGCCCCGACGACGGCGGGAGCGTGCTCAATCCCCGCGACGTGCAAGAAAGCGTCCGTGTCACCAAGCGCTTCGTAGAGGGCTCCCTCGTCCGTGGCATCGCCGCGGACGATTTCTACCCGCTCCCCGTCGAGCCGTGAGGCGTTGGGGCTACCCGGGCGAAGGAGGCAACGGACCTCGTGTCCTTGGGCCAGCAGAAGCTTCAGCAACTTGCCCCCGAGGAGGCCTGTGGCGCCCGTGAGGAGGATTCTCATGTGCGAGGGAACTGTCTGCGCCTGCGTGTTGACCCTAGCCGGTCTTCTCGGCATCCCCTGAGGGCTGCTTTTTCTCGCCCTCGCCGGAAGGCTGCTGCTTCTTTTTGTCTTCGCCGGCTGGCTGCTTGCTAAACAGTTGAACGATGATGGCCCGGCTGATGTCGTTCACTACGACGTACCTGATCTGGGCCTGTTGGTCTTCTTCTATGTCTCCCAGCTCCGCCTGCTCTCCGTCGAGCGTGACCTGGGCCTTCTTCCTGACCTTGAAACCGAGGGGTTTATCGTCCTGGGCCTTCGCAGCCGGGCGCAGGGAGAGCCTTCTCTTATCGTCCTTGTAAGCCCTCACCGTTCCGATGGCTATTTTCCTCGGAAGCGGCTCCTTTTTGGCAGCCTCGCCCCCGGCCTTGCCTCCCTGATCTTTTTGCTGACCGCCACCCCCGGACTGGTCGCTACTTCCACCGCAGCCGGCCAGAAACCCCGCGAGCAGAAGCGAGAGCACGAGAGGTAGTATCAGGGACACGGCCAAGGTTTCTCTGAGACGCACGCGAAGACCTCCTAAGCCTATCGATCGGGGGGACCAGCAGGGCCAAACTACCAGATGAGCCGAGTGGTTATCAACCGGCCCCGGACGCCGGTCACGGCCCTTCGCCCGCCCTGCACGCAGAACCCCGGCAGGCGCTGAGCATCTGCAGCCGCGTCTTCAGGCGTGCGAGGGTAACGGGGTCAGCCTTGTCTTCGATGTTCTCCAGCTCGTACGGGTCTTTCTGCAGGTCGTAGAGCTCCCGCTCCCCGGTCTTCCACCGCACGTAGGTCTGGGTTACGGTCCTGACGGCCTCGTAGTTGGGGATGTGGAACCTTTGTCTCTGGTTCCGTTCGTTCAGGATGGCCGTCCGCCAATCGGAGTCGGGTGGTGGGTCCAGCCCTAGAAGCGGCGCGAAGCTCCGGCCGTCGACGAAACCGGGGATGCCCGTGTCGGCCCAATCAGCGAAAGTTGGCGCGAAGTCGTTATTGATCACCAGTTGGTTCCGCACCACACCCGCGGGGACGCCGGGACCCCTGACCACGAGCGGCACGCCTGCGGCCTCCTCGTAGGGTGTGGATTTCTTTGCCAGCCGGTGCTGGCCCGTTTGCAACCCGTTGTCCGTGGTGAACACCACGTAAGTGTTGTCCAGCTCGCCCCGCTCCTCGAGCAGCTTCAGGATATCGCCGACCATCTGGTCCACGTCCCTGAGCGAGCGCAGCCGGTCGCGGTGCTGCTTTTTCAGTTTCTCGATCTCGCGGGACCTCAGACGAGGC